>DASUHM010000016.1 GCA_036273515.1 Gaiellales bacterium | reverse complement strand
CGTATAGTCGTTCTTCAGCTCCGCAACCAAGTCCTCGATCCGCTGGGTGGCGATCGGGTCGAGCGCGGAGGCCGGCTCGTCCATCAGGACGACGTCCGGCTCGATGGCCAGGGCGCGGGCGATGCAGAGCCGCTGCTGCTGGCCGCCGGAGAGCGAGAGCGCGCTCGATTTGAGCCGCGTGTGCACCTCGTCCCACAGGCCGGACTGGCGCAGCGCCTGCTCGACCCGATCGTCCAGGTGGTCCTTCATCCCGTGGAGCCGCAGGCCGTAGGCGACGTTGTCGTAGATCGACTTGGGGAACGGGTTCGGGCGCTGGAACACCATCCCGATCCGGCGCCGTACCTCGACCGGATCGACGCCCGACGCGTTCAGATCGTGGCCGTGATAGGTGATCTTGCCGCTCACCTCGGCGCCGGAGATGAGGTCGTTCATGCGGTTCAAGCTGCGCAAGAGCGTGGTCTTGCCGCAGCCGGAAGGTCCGATGAACGCCGTCACCAGGTCCTTTCGAATGTTCATGTCGACGCCGCGCACCGCTTCTGTGCCGTGGTACGACACCGCGACTTTCTCGAGGCCGAGCACGACTACCTTGCCCTCCTCTGGGTTAGCTCCGTGCTGAGCGGCGAGCTCGGCCATCTGTGCCTGCGACCGGGCCAGCACGACGTCGGCGGACTCGCCGCCGGTCGCGTCCCGCTCGCTGCGTGATTCCGATTCGGTCATGGAGTGCATCCGTGGTTCCGTCCCCGTAAGTCGTGGGTCATCGTTCACCTGGCTCGTTCGATCTGACGCCGGGTGCGAAGCGAGAGCGCGCGGCCGATGATGCCCATGATGAGCACGCCGGCCATGAGCACGAGCGCCGCCGCCCACGCGGTCTGCTGATCCGCCACGCTCGGCGACTCGGAGTCGACGAAGATCGTGAGCGGGATGGAGGCCATCGCCTGGTGGACGTCGGTGACCACCGAGTTGGCGAAGATCGACGACGTGAAGAGCAGCGGCGCCGTCTCGCCGGCGCCGCGGGCCACCGCGACGATGGTGGCCGTCACGATGCCGCCGACGGCCGTCGGCAGGATCACCGTGATGACGGTGCGGGCGCGGGTCGCCCCGAGCGCCATGCCGCCCTCACGCAGGGTGGCCGGCACGAGCAGCAGCACCTCCTCGGTGGCGCGCGCGATCAGCGGCACCATCACGATCGAGAGGCCCAGCGACGCGGCGATCGCGCTCTGGCCGTGGCCGACGACCAGCAGGCCGAAGATGAAGATGCCGATCACGATGGTGGGCACGCCCGCCAGCACGTTCAGCGCGATGCGCATGCCCTCGGCCACCCGCGGCGGCGCGAACTCGGTGTTGAAGATCGCGATCAGCAC
The DNA here is from genome assembly GCA_036273515.1 of Gaiellales bacterium. Classification (GTDB taxonomy): domain Bacteria; phylum Actinomycetota; class Thermoleophilia; order Gaiellales; family JAICJC01; genus JAICJC01. The sequence continues at coordinate 99,670 of DASUHM010000016.1, read as the reverse complement.
GCCCACCGGCACGGAGATCAGCGTCGCCACGCCGGTCATGATGAGCGTGCCGACGATGGCGTTCTTGATGCCGCCGCCGGTCTGGAACACCGGGGCCGGGTTCTTGGTGAAGAAGTCGGCGTTGATCGCCGGCAGGCCCTTGCGGGCCACCGAGATGACGACGATCGCGAGGACGACGATCGCAAGGAGCGCGGCTGCCGTCGCCAGGGCCTCCATGAGGATGCCGACGCGCTTGCGCCGCCGCGACCGCGGCGTCAGGACGGTGAGCGGGTTCGCCTCGGCGATCATCTGGCCCCCATTCGGCGTCGGATGCGGCGCACGATCAGCGCCGCGGAGAGGTTGGCCGCGAGGCTCAGGACGAGCAGGATCGCCGCCAGGTAGGCGATCGACGACGTTTGCAGCGCCGTGGCCGCGCCCTGGTACTGGTTCGCGATCCGGCTCGCCAGCGTGTCGGCCGATCCGAACAGCGAGGCGCCCGTGCGGGCGGTGCCGCCGATGGTCAGGCTGACGGCGATCGCCTCGCCCATCGCGCGAGCCAGGCCGAGGATCACGGCGGCGACGATGCCGCCGCTGACCTGCGGGATCGCGACGCCGCGCATCATCTCCCAGCGGGTCGAGCCGAGCGCGAGCGAGCCGGCCTTGAGGTCGCTGGGGACGCTGTCGAAGAGCTCGCGGCAGATGCTCGAGACGATCGGGACGATCATGATCGTGAGCACCAGGCAGGCGGGCAGCAGGCCGACGTTCGACGGCGAGCCCGAGAACAGCGGGATCCAGCCGAAGTGGTCGATCAGGAACGGCTCGACGTGCGCCTCGAGGAACGGGCCCATGACGAGGATGCCCCACAGGCCGAGGACGACGCTCGGGATGGCCGCGAGCAGCTCGACCAGCGCGCCGACCGGCCCGCGCAGCCTGCGCGGCGCGAGCTCGCTCAGGAAGAGGCCGATCGCGATCGAGATCGGGACGGCGAAGAGCAGCGCGAAGAACGACGTCACCGCGGTGCCCCAGATCAGGTCGCGGGCGCCGTACTCGTTGGTAACGGCGTTCCACTCGCTCGACGTGAGGAAGCCGAGGCCGAACGTCGAGATGGCATCCCACGCTTCCTGGGTCACCTTGTAGGCGATCAGGATGAGGACGATCAGGACCGTCACGGCGGCCGCGCCGGCGATCCCGCGCAGCGCCAGGTCCCCGAAATGACGCCGCGCCCTCTTGGGGAGGGCGAAATCTGTCTCGGCGCGTGTGCTCAAAGCTCGTGAGTCCTTCCCTGGCGGGAGGACGCCGGCATACGCGCTTTCGAGTTCGCGATGCCGGCGCCGCTCCTGCCTAGGAGATCGAGGCGATCTCCGTCTTGTCCGACGAGACGACTGCGGACGGCAGCGGCGGGAACCCGAGGTCGGGGCCGAACTGCTGGCCGTCGGTGATCGCGTACGTCAGGAACGCCTTCAGCTCCGCCGCCTTGGACGACGTCTTCGGCACGATGGCGTAGGTGTAGGTCGACAGCGGGTACGCGGTCGCTGCCGAGGCGGGCGGGTTCACCAGCGGGATCGACCCGTCCGGCTGCGCCGTGGTGACCGCGTCCGCGGCCGCCTTGATGCTGTCGACGCTGGGCGTGACGTACCTGCCCGCCGCGTTCTGGATCAGCGCCTGGTTCAGGCCGTCGGCGGCGATGTAGGAGATCGCGACGTAGCCGATGGCGCCGTCCGTGCTCTGCACCGAGGCGGCGACGCCGGAGTTCTTGGCGGCACCGGTGCCCGTCGAGAACGGCGGCTGCGTCGAGGCGCCGATCTTGCTCTTGAAGTCGGGGCTGACCGCGGAGAGGTAGCTCGAGAAGACGAAGCTGTCACCCGAGCCGTCGCTGCGGTAGATCGGCGTCACCTTCGTGTCGGGCAGGTTCACGCTTGGGTTGAGCGCCTTGATCTTGGGGTCGTTCCAGCTCGTGATGGTGCCGAGGAACATGTCGGCCACGACCGGCCCCGTCAGGTGCAGGTTGTTGGGGACGCCCTTCACGGTGTACGTGACGACGGTGGCCCCGAGCGCCCACGGGATCTGCAGGCAGCCCTTGCAGGCGGTGGCCTGGTCGGCCGAGAGCGGCGCGTCGCTGGCGCCGAAGTCGACCGCGCGGGCGGTGATCTGGTCGATGCCGCCGCCGGATCCGATGGCGCCGTAGGTGATGGTCACCCCGGCCTTGGTGGCGTAGTCAGGCTCCCACTGCGACACGAGCGGGTACACCAGCGTGCTGCCGGCGCCGGTGAGCACCTTGCTGCTGGCGTTCTGGCCGCCGCCGTTCTTCGTGACGGTCGTCGTGCCTCCGCCGCTTCCACAGGCGGCCGCCAGGACGACCGAGCCCGCGGCGAACACCAGCAGCGCGGACCTTCGAAACTTCTGCATGCGTGACCTCTCCATCGTTCGTTCGATAGCGATGAGTCGATCGTGCCTGCGGGCGACGGGGTGCGGGGTTATTCCACGGTGAATGTGTGGTGAAGAGTCGGATAAGCGGGCATTCCTGCACCCTTGCGAGGCTGCGGACGTCCCCGCCCGTCCCTTATGCTCGGGCCATGCCACGAGATGAGTTCCAACACGAGCTGGACGAGGTCGAAGCCCTGCTGCAGGACGCCGGCAGGCTGTGCGGCCGGTCGCTCGAGATCGTGCTGCAGGTGCTGGAGTCGGGCAACGACAGCCGCGCCCAGCAGGTGATCGCCGGCGACGACGAGGTCGACAGCATCTACCTCAAGGTGGAGTCGTCGATCGAGTCGCTGCTGGCCCGGCAGGCGCCCGTCGCCGTCGACCTGCGGCTCGTCCTCTCGATGATCCACGTGAACCTGCACCTGGAGCGGATCGGCGACCAGTGCGTGAACATCGCCAAGCTCGCGCTGCTGATCCCGCCCGACCCGCCGCTGCCGGCGGAGCTCCTGGCCGACTTCTCGACCATGGGCCGGCAGGCGCACGCGATGATCGCCGAGGCGATGCGCTCGTTCGGCGCCCGCGACCTTGCCGGCGCCGAGTCGCTGCTCGCCATGGACCAGGTCATCAACCAGACGAACCACGGCCTCTCCAAGCGGATCCTCTCGCTGGCCGACGACGCCCCCTCGCACGAGGTCGGCCTGCGGGCGATCCTGATCTCGCGCTGCCTGGAGCGGATCGGCGACAACGCCGTCGACATCGGCGAGCAGACGGCGTATCTCGTGACGGCCCAGTTCCGCGAGTTCACCGACGCCTCGCGCGCCACGCCCGCCTAGAACGATCTAGCGGCGGACGGCGTTTCGCAGGAAGAAGCCGAGGTTGGCGGGCCGCTCGGCCAGCCTGCGCATCAGGTAGGTGAACCAGGTCGGCCCGTACGGGGCCGCGATCCGCAGCGGATAGCCGGCGCCGACGACCTCGCGCTGGAGCGGCAGCGCGATCCCGTAGAGCATCTGGAACTCGTACCGCTCGGGGGCGACGCCTTCCGCGGCGATCCTGGCGCGGGCGGCGGCCACGATCCGTGAGTCGTGGGTGGCGAGGGCCGTGTGCTCCGCCTCGGCCAGGCAGCGCTCCAGCATGCGCACGTACGCCGCGTCGACGTCTCGCTTGTCGGGGTAGGCGACGGAGCCGGCCTCGAGGTAGGCGCCCTTGACCAGCCGCACGCTCAGGCCCAGCGGCAGCAGGTCGGCGAGATCCTGCTCGGAGCGGCGCAGGTAGGTCTGGAGCACGACGCCGACGTTGTCGACGCCCTCGGCGCGCAGGCGCCGGTAGAGCTCGAGCGTCTGCGGCACGAGGGCGCTCTCCTCCATGTCGAAGCGCAGGCGCATGCCGCGCCCGGCGGCCCGTTCGAGCAGGCGCCGGGTGGCCTGGAACATGAGCTCGTCGGAGACGTGGATGCCGAGGTGGGTCAGCTTCAGCGCCACGTTGGCCCTGAGCCCCTCGGCCGAGAGACGGTCGATCTGGCGGCCGTACTCGGCCTCGTGGCGGGCGACGTCGAGCTCCGAGCGGGCGTGGTCGTCGAAGAGGCCGGTCACGCCGCGCATGCCCTCGCGGTTCAGCTCGCGCATCACCGCGACGATCTCGTCCAGGTTCTCGGCCGGGACGAAGCGGCGGGCGCCGAGCCGCATGCCGTAGCGCGAGACGACGGTTCCCACCCGGTCGCTCTCGGCCGCCCGCAGGATGGCCGCGCGGGCGGCCCGCTCGGCGCCGGAGCGGACGCTCATGCGTGGCTCCGCGAGGCGCCGGCGAGCAGGACGGCGCGGTGGTCTTGGAGGAACCGCTCGATCGGCCTGGGCGGGCGGCCGATCAGCTCGGCGACGCCGCCGGCGGGCCGGTTCTCGGCCCCGGTGTAGGCGGAGGCGATGGCGGCCAGATCGGCCGCTCGCCAGGCCGGGATCCCTGCCGCCTCGAGGTCGGTCCGGAACCGCTGCGGCGCGAGCGCCTCGTAGCGGACGTCGCGGCCGACGATCTCGCCCATCTGCCGGGCGATCTCGGCGTAGCCGACCGCCCGCGGCCCGGTCAGCGCGTGGGCGCGCCCGGCGTGCCCGGCCGGCGCTCGCAGCACGGCGGCCGCGGCGGCGGCGACGTCGCGGGTGTCCACGAACGGGTAGCCGGCGTCGCCCATCGGCGCGGCCAGCCGCCCGTCGGCGGCCACCGGCCCGGCGAATCGAAGCAGGTTCTGCATGTAGAGGTGCGGGCGTAGGAACGTCCAGGCCATGCCGGATACCCGAAGGCGCTCCTCGACGACGTGGTGGTCGCGCATCAGCTCGACCGGGGAGTCCGGCCGCGCGCCCAGAGCGGAGAGCTTGACGACATGGCGCACGCCGGCGGAAGCGGCCGCGGCGATCGCCCGCTCCTGCTGGGCGACGTAGTCCGGGCTGTCACGCCCGGCCAGAAAGGCCGTCTCGGCGCCGGCCATGGCGGCCGCCATCGCACCGGCGTCCTCGAAGCTCGCGACGGCGATCTCGGCGCCGTCCAGGTCGCCGGCCGTCGCGCGGTCGCGCACCATCGCCCGCACCGGCCCGGCGCCCGCCAGCCGGCGGACGACCTCGCGGCCGACCTGGCCCGTCGCGGCCGTGACGAGGATCACGGCGTCGCGGCCGCCTCGAACCGGGCCCGGACGACCGGAGCATCGACGAAGGGTGACGGTCCCGGCCAGGTGCGCTCGCCGTAGCGGATCTCGAGCAGACCGGGCCGGTCGAGCTCGCGCGCCAGCCGCTCCGCGTCGGCCTCGCTCTCGGCCATGTCGGCCGCCAGGCCGAGCGTGCGGGCGACATCGGCGAACACGGCCGGCACGCCCAGCGGCTGGCCACCGGTGATCGTGTAGTGGCCGTCGACGAGCACGACCGCCAGCAGGTTGGCCGGCCGCACACCCGCGAGCGACCAGAGCGAGCCGGCGCCCATGACGCCCTCGCCGTCGCCCAGCACCGCGACCACGCTCCTGTCGGGCCGCTTCTCGGCGACGCCCATCGCCACCGCCAGGGCGCTTCCCATCGAGCCGCCCATGTACAGGTGCGGCCCGTCATGGCTGGCCGAGCGAAGCGCCGAGGTGGCCGTGCCGAGCGAGGCGACGAAGAGCGCGTCGGGGTGGGCGCGGAGCAGTGCTGCGACGGCCTCGGTCGGGTTCACGGGGCCATGTCCAGCTCGGGCTCGAGCACGATCGGGGCAAGCTCGCGGGCGCCGTCGGCCACGCCGAGCGCGCCGCGCGCCAGCATCCCCACATCCTGGGGCCGGCGCAGCCGGAACGCCTGGATGCCGAGCAGCTCCAGCATGGGGACGGCGGTGCGGCCGAGGGCCATCTGGGCCGGGTTTCGCTCGCCCAGGGCGCCGCGCATCGAAAGGATCAGCGGGAAGCCGAGCCCGTAGGGGACGACCAGCGACCCGATCGCGTTCAGCGAGTTGCCCAGGCCGGAGCACTGCATGAGCACGAGCGGCGTCCCGCCGGCGGCGCGGTAGCCGGCCGCCCAGCCGACGCACTCCTCCTCGCGGGTCAGTGTGCGCACCGGCACCGAGAGCGCGGTCAGGGCCTCCGCGACGGGCGCGAGCCGCTTGTCCGGCACCCACGCTGCGGCCTCGACGCCGCCCTCGGCCAGCGCACGGGCGAGCTCGGCCTGCCAGGCGCTCGCGGCCGCCTCCGTCACGCCGGCGGGCTCTGGCGGATCTCGAGCACCACGCCGGCCCGGTCGGCCGTGTCGTAGTAGGTGAAACCGCTGCCGTTGTCGCGGCGTCCCCGCATCAGCGGCGCGACGCCGAGCCCGGCCGCCTGCGCATCGGCCGCATCGGCGTCGGGCACCTCGAAGCCGACGTGGAAGACGCCCTCGCCGTGCTCGTCCAGGAACCGCCGCTGCGGCGTCGGCTCCGGGCCCGGCTGGACGAGCTGGAGCTGGAAGTCGCCGATCCAGGCGTAGCGGTAGTGGAGCTTGCGGAATCCGTCGGGGTCCGGCACCTCGAGCGTCGTGAACTCCTCGAGCGGCGGGTAGTCATGCCACGGGCCGATCCCGACCGACTCGTAGTAGGCGATCGCCGCGTCGATGTCGTGGACGGCGATGCAGATGTGGTGCACCTTGGCGAAGGGCGTGCTCACGACGGCTCCGGGAACGTCATCGAGGGGTAGCGCCAGTCACGCGGGGCGATGAACATCTCCTTCGTCGCGCGCATCGACACCCACCGGCTCAGGTTCCACAGCGACGTCGCCTTGTCGTTCGTTCCCGACGCCCGCGAACCGCCGAACGGCTGCAGGCCGACGACCGACCCCGTCGGCTTGTCGTTCACGTAGAAGTTGCCGGCGGTGTGGCGCAGCGCCGCGGCGGCCTCGATCACGGCCCGGCGGTCGTTGGCGAAGACCGCGCCGGTGAGGGCGTACGGGCTCTGGGTGTCGACCTGCCGCAGGAGCTCGTCCCAGCGGTCGTCCGGGTAGACGAAGGCGGTCATGATCGGCCCGAAGAGCTCGTCGGAGAGCAGCCGGAAGCCCGGGTCGTCGGTGCGGACGACCGTCGGGTTCACGAACCAGCCGGTGCTCGAGTCGAGGCTGCCGCCGACCACGACGTCGGCCGCCGCCCGCGCCTCCTCGATCGCCTTCTGGTGCTTCGCGAACGCGTCGGCGTCGATGACGGCGCCGACGAACACGCTCGGGTCGGTCGGATCGCCGACACGCAGCTGCGGCACCTCCGCATGCAGCCGCTCCTGCAACCCCGGCCACTGGCTCTGCGGCACGTACGTGCGCGACGGGGCCGAGCACTTCTGGCCCTGGAATTCGAACGCGCCGCGCACGATCGACGTCGCCAGGGCGTCCGGGTCGGCGCTCGCGTGGGCGACGATGAAGTCCTTGCCGCCGGTCTCGCCGACGATCCGCGGGTAGTTGCGGTAGCCGGCGATGTTCGCGCCGATCGTGCGCCAGATCTCCTGGAAGGTCTCGGTCGAGCCGGTGAAGTGGACGCCGGCGAGGTCGCGGTGGGCGAGCGCCACCTTGCCGATCTCGGGGCCATCGCCGAAGACGAGGTTGATGACGCCGGGCGGCAGGCCGGCCTCCTCGAGCATCCGGAGCACCGTCCAGGCGCACAGCTCGGCCTGCTCCGCCGGCTTCCAGAGGACGACGTTCCCCATCATGGCCGGCGCGTAGGCCAGGTTGGCCAGGCACAGGAAATTGAAGGGGGTGATCGCGAGCACGAACCCCTCGAGCGGACGGTACTCCATCCGGTTCCACGTGCCCGGAAGCGACTCCGGCTGCATCTCGTACATGTCGCGCATGTAGCGGACGTTGAACTGGAGGTAGTCCGCGGTCTCGCAGGCGGCGTCGATCTCGGCCTCGCGCACGGTCTTCGAGAGGTTCAGCATCGTGACGGCATTCAGCGTCGCCCGCCAGGGGCCGCGGGCGAGCTCGGACGCGCGCAGGAAGATCGCCGCCCGGTCTTCCCACGCCATCCGCGACCAGTCCTGCCACGCCTCGGCCGCCGCGGCGATGGCCGCCTCGACCTCGCGCGCGCCGGCCCAGTGCGCCTGCGCCAGCGCGCGCTCATGGTCGTGCGGGACGACGACCGGGTGTAGCCGGCCGGTCTCGACGTCGCGGCCGCCGATGCGCAGGGGGAGCTCGGGGGCGGACGCCTGGATGCGGGCGAGCTCCGCGTCGACGGCGGCCCGCTCCGACGAGCCGGGCGCATAGTCGAGCGGGAGCTCGTTGCGGGTCGCGGGGAGCGAGAAGAGGGCGGGTGCGGAGGTCAAAAGCGGCTCCTCGGGCGGTGCGGTGGCGTTAGCGGTCATACCATAACACGGCGGACGTGCTCGCCGAAATGCCTCGGCAATTGACATCCGTGACGAGTGCCAATTGGCGCGCCGGATCTAGCCGTTCGTGCGCCGGTTCCACGCCTCGACGTGGGCGCGCATGCGGGTCCGCGCGACCTCGGCGTCGCCGGCCGCGATCGCCGCGGTGATGGCGGCGATGTCGTCGGGGATGGTGGTCGTGAGGTGCTCGTCGGCGGCGGCCGGGCGCACGAGCGCCTCGTGACGGCGCAGCACGGCGTCGTGGATGCCGAGCGCGATGCCGATGCGCAGGCGATTCTTGGTGGCACGTGCGAGCGCCTCGTGCCAGCGCACGTCGATCCGCGCCAGCTCGCCGCGGGCGCCCCGCTTCTGCGCGGCGGCGCGGGCCTCGGCCACGAGCGCTTCCAGTGCGGAGATGTCGCCGGCGTCGGCCCGACGGGCCGCCCACGCGGCGTTCTCGCCCTCGAAGTCGACCCGGAACTCCGCCAGGTCCTCGAGCGACGCGCCGCGCAGGTTGACGAGCGCGGCCAGGGCGTCGCCGACCGTCGCCTCCGAAGGCGTGACGGCATAGGACCCGCCGCCCTTGCCGGGGCGCACCTCGATCAGGCCGGTGGCCTCGAGCGAGCGCAGCGCCTCGCGCAGCGTCGGCCGGCCGACGCCGAAGCTCTCGCACAGCTGGCGCTCGCCGGGCAGGCGGTCGCCGGGCCGGATGCGGCCGGAGAGGATCGCCTCGCGCAGCTGCTCGAGCACCTCGTCGAACGAACGGGCGCGGCGTGTCCTGGGCGCCTCAGCGGCCATCGTCGGAGGTTAGCGGCCAGACCATTCAGCGACTCCGAAGCGCCGCCCGGCGCAGCTTGCCGCTCGCCGTCCGCGGCAGCTCGGGGGCGAACTCGACCACGCGCGGATGCTTGTAGGGGGCGGTGAGCCGCTTGACGTGCTCCTGCAGCTGGGCGCCGAGCTCGTCCGACGGCGCGTATCCGGGCGCGGGGACGACGACGGCGCGGACGATCTCGCCCCGGTCGGGGTCAGGCATGCCGACGACGGCGGCCTCGGCGACGGCGGGGTGCGACTGGAGCACGGACTCGACCTCGAACGGGCCTATGCGGTAGCCGGACGAGATGATGACGTCGTCCGTACGGCTGTCGAAGTACAGATAGCCGTCGTCGTCCTGGCGGACGCGGTCGCCGGTGCGCCACGGCTGCGAGCGGTCGGCCGCCGGCTCGCCCAGGTAGCCGGTGAAGAACGTCGGCACGCTGGCCGGGTCGACCACGAGCTCGCCGTCCTCGATCCAGATCCGCACGCCGGGGAGCGGCCGGCCCATCGAGCCCGGGCGGGTCTCGCCGGGCCCGGGCGGCGCCGTCAGGTGGGCCGTCTCGGTCTGGCCGTACCCGTCGAGGATGGCGAGGCCGGTCGCCGCGCGCCAGCGCTCGAGCGTCTCGGCGTCGAGCGCCTCGCCGGCGGCGACGAGCCGGCGCAACGAGGCGGGCGCGCGGATGGGGACGCGCTTGGCGACGAGCCGGTACTCGGTGGGCGACATGCAGAGCACGTTCACCCGCTCGCGCGCGACCACGTCGAGCCGCTCGGCAGCGTCGAACCGGGCGTCGTGGAGGAGCCCCGCGGCGCCGCGCAGCCACGGCGCGACGAAGGCGTTCCGGGCGCTCTTCGACCAGCCCGACGACGCGGTGCACCAGACCACATCGCCGGCCTCGGCGCCCAGCCAGGCCCGGGCCATGAGCTCCTGCCCGGCCAGGTAGCGCTGGGGATGCACGGCCGCCTTCGGCCGGCCGGTGGTGCCGCTCGTGAAGACGATCAGCGCGGGCGCCTCCGCTTCGAGCTCGACCGCCGCGGCCGGCTCGGCGGCGTAGAGCGACGGGTCGGGGATGACGATGACCGTCGCCTGCTCTCCGGCGGCGGTACGGTCAAGCTCGCCCAGGTTGCGCTCGTCGGCGATGACCACCTTCGGCCGGATGAGGCCGAGCCGGGCCTGCAGGTCGGCGGCCCGCAGCTGCTCGGTGCACGGCAGCACGACCGCGCCGATGCGGAAGCAGGCGACGAGCGCGAGCGCCCACTCCGACCGGTTGCCGACCAGGGTCATGACGACGTCGCCCGGCTCGACGCCCTCGTGCCGCAGCCGCCCCGCCAGGCAGGCCGACGCGCACGAGACCTCCGCGAACGTCCACTCCCGCCGGCTCCCGTCGCGGCCAAGCTCGATCAGCGCCGTCGCGTCCGCGGGCGCGGCGTCGACGACGTCGCGGGCGAAGTTCACCCGTCAGCCGAGCACGAACGGGTCGCGCGTCGCCCCGGTGAGCTCGACCCAGATCGACTTCGTCTCGGTGAAGCCCTTGATCGCCTCGAACCCGTTCTCGCGGCCGATCCCGGAGAGGCCGAAGCCGCCGAACGGGACCGCGTAGGAGAGCACCCGGTAGCTGTTCACCCAGACGGTGCCGGCCCGCAGGCGGCCGGCGACGCGGTGGGCGCGGCGCACGTCCGATGTCCACAGGCCCGCGGCGAGGCCGTAGGCCGTGCCGTTGGCGATCGCGACCGCCTCGTCCTCGTCGCGGAACGGCTGGACGACCAGCACCGGCCCGAACACCTCCTCCTGGGCGATCGTCGCCTCGGCCGCGACGTCGACGAGGATCGTGGGCGCGGCGAACCGGCCCTGCTCCGGCAGCGTGACCCCGTTGCCGGCGCCGACCAGCACGCGGGCGCCGCCGGCGACGGCCTCGCCGACCATCGCCGCGATCTTCGCGTGCTGGGCCTCGGTGGCGATCGGGCCCATCTCGGTCTCGGGATCCTTGGGGTCGCCGAGCTTGATCGTGCGGGCGCGGGCGACAAGCCGCTCGAGCAGCGCCTCGCGCACGTCCTCGTGCACGACCAGGCGCGAGCCGGCGATGCAGGTCTGGCCGGTGGCCGCGAAGATGCCCGCCACCACGCCGTTGGCGGCGGCTTCCAGGTCGGCATCGGCGAAGACGATGTTCGCCGACTTGCCGCCCAGCTCGAGGTCGGTCGGCGCGAGGTGCTCGAGGGCGCTCTTCGCGACGGCGATCCCGGTGCGGGTCGAGCCGGTGAACGAGATCTTGTCGACGCCGGGATGGGCCGTGAGGGCCTGGCCGGGCGCCGGGCCGCTGCCGGTGACGACGTTCACGACGCCGGCGGGGAAACCCGCCTCGGCGATGCGCCGGCCGAGCTCGAGCGTCGTCACCGGCGTCGCCTCGGACGGCTTGATGACCACCGTGCAGCCGGCCGCAAGCGCCGGGGCGAGCTTGAACATCGTCAGGAAGAGCGGCGAGTTCCACGGCAGCAGCAGTCCGACCACGCCGATCGGCACGTGCTGCGTGTAGACCAGGAAGTTCGGCTTCCCCGAAGGGATGACCGAGCCCTCGATCTTGTCCGCGGCGCCGGCGAAGTAGTCGATGTGATCGGCGATCGCAACCGTCTGGGCGCGCGTCTCGCGCAGAAGCTTGCCGTTGTCGGTGCTCTCGAGCACCGCCAGCTCCTCGGCGTCGCGGCGGAGGATGTCGGCCAGCCGGTGCAGCAGCCGTCCCCGTCCGCCGGGGGTGAGGTCGGCCCAGGCCGGATCGGCCAGCGCGGCCCGGGCGGCGCGGACCGCGGCGTCGACGTCGGCCGCGCCGGCCTCGGGCACCCGCGCCCACGCGGCGCCGGTCGCCGGATCGACCGTCTCGAACGTCTCGCCGGAGACGGCGTCGACCCACTCGCCGCCGATGAAGAGCTGGTAGCCGGGCACGGACACCCAATGGTTTTACCATAAATCGCACGGGATGCGCCTGCAGCCGCCACGGCGACCCGCCTGAGCTCAACCCAGGTGGGCCGCGATGAGCGGCGTGACCAGGTCGGGTTCCTCGACGTTCACGAGATGGGCGCCGCGGTCGAGCACCTCGAGCCGCGCGCCCGGGATGAGCCCGGCGATCGTGCGGGCGTGCGCGGGCGGGGTCGACGGATCGCCCCCGGCCGCGATCACGAGCGTCGGCGCCGTGATCGACGGCAGGACGGGGCGCTGGTCCATGTCCTTGATCGCCTCGCAGCAGCCGGCGTAGCCCTCGGGCGGCGTCGACGCCAGCTGAGCCCGGATCGCCGCGACGACGTCCGGGCGCGCCGCCGTGAAGCTCGGCGTGAACCAGCGGGCGACGACGGAGTCGGCCACCGCCGCCATGCCCTCGCGGCGGACGAGCGCGGCCCGCTCCGTCCACGACTCCGGCGGGCCCATGATCGCGGAGGTCGAGCACAGGACGAGCCTGTCGACCCGCTCCGGCGCATGCGCCGCGGCCCACATCGACACCATCCCGCCCAGCGACACGCCGCACAGCGAGGCGCGCTCGATGCCGTGCCGGTCGAGCAGCGCGACCAGGTCGGCGCCGAGGTCGGCGATCGAGTAGGGCGTCTCGGGGACGGGCGAGCGGCCGTGGCCGCGCATGTCGTAGCGGAGGACGCGCAGGTCGCGGGCGAGGACGGCGGCCTGCGGCTCCCACATCTCGAGCGTCGTCCCGAGCGAGTTGGAGAGCACGACGACCCCGGCCTCCTCCGGCCCGGCGAACGTGTGGTGCACCGCGCAGGCGGTCATGGCTGGGATGAAAGCACGTCTCGACTACGGTTCGGGGCGATGGCCGAGACGATGCGCGCAGCCGTGTACGAGCGCTACGGGCCGGCGCGCGACGTCCTTCGCGTGACCGAGATCGAGCGGCCCGAGCCGGGCCCCGGCGAGGTGCGCGTGCGCATGCGCGTCTCCGCCGTGAACCCCACCGACTGGCGCGTGCGCAGCGGCTCGCAGAGCGGCGGCGACCCGCCCTTCCCGTACCTCGTGCCGAACCAGGACGGCGCCGGCGAGATCGACGCCGTCGGCGAGGGCGTGGACGCCGGGCGGGCCGGGACGCGGGTGTGGGTGTGGTTCGCCGCCCACGGCCGCCAGCACGGGAGCGCCGCCCAGTGGGTCTGCCTGCCGGAGCGGCAGGCGGTGCCGCTGCCGGCCGGCGCCTCGTTCGAGCTCGGCGCCAGCCTCGGGATCCCCGCGCTGACCGCGCACCACTGCCTCTTCCGCGACGGCGCGATCGACGGCAGCACCGTGCTCGTGGCCGGCGGCGCCGGCGCCGTGGGCCACTTCGCGATCGAGCTCGGACGGCGCGGCGGCGCGCACGTGATCGCGACGGTGAGCTCCGACGAGAAGGCCGAGCTCGCCCGTAAAGCCGGCGCCGAGGCGATCGTGAACTACCGGGCCGACGACTGCGCCGCGACGATCCGGGCGGCCGCGCCCGAGGGCGTCGACCGCATCGTCGAGGTCGCCCCGGCGGCCAACGCGGCGCTCGACGCGGAGGTGATCGCCCCGGACGGCGTCGTCGCCATCTATGCGGCCGACGGCGACCTGGCGACGCCGGTGCGGCCGTTGATGGTGCGAAACGTGGCCCTGCGCTTCGTGCTCGTCTACAACGTCGCGGCCGAGTGGCTGGCCCGGGCGGTCGACGACGTGAGCGCCGCGCTCGCGGCCGGCGACCTGAGCGAGCTCCCCGCCCATCGCTTCGCGCTCGACGACATCGCCGCGGCGCACGAGGCGGTCGAGAGCGGTGCCGTCGGCAAGGTACTCGTCGAGATCGACTGAGCGCCGGCTTCACCGCCCGGTCGCCACACGTTCACCGCACCGATACCCGGCCCGGCCGCACACTGCGAGCATGCGCACACGAACGCCAACGGAGGTCGCCGGCTGCGGCCGCGCGATCGAGACGTCGCCCGCCGCGCCGGCGCGCTGGGCGGCGAAGGCCTCGAGGTCGTGGCCAAGACGCTCGCGGCCGCGCTGGACGTGTTCGCGCGGCCGGATATCCGCGGCCTCGTCCGGCTCCGGGACCGGGTCGACCTGTTGCTCGACCACGTCGAGCGCCACTCCGGCCTGCGCCGGGCGGAGCTCGTCGGCTAACCGACCGCGGCCTCGTCCGCGAGCCACTCCGCGCCGGGCACCATCCCGGCCGGGAGCTGCTCGCCGGCGCGGATGCGGGCCAGCGCCGGGGCCTTGGCGGCGCCGGAGACGAGGAAGATCGTCCGCCGCGCCGCCGACAGGGCGGGGAACGTCAGCGTGTGCCGGGCCATCCCCTGGACGACGTCCGGCGGGTCGATCACCCACCGCTCGTCCTCGTGGAGCGAGACCGAGCCGGGGAAGAGCGACGCGGTGTGGCCGTCGTCGCCCATGCCGAGGAAGAGCAGGTCGAAGTCGGGCCGGTCGCCGAAGAACGACCGCAGCAGGCCCTCGTACTCGTCGGCGTCCGTGAGCGGGTGCACCTTGGCCGGATCGACGGGGACGTGGTCGAGCAGCGTCTCGCACGCGGCGCGGTAGTTCGAGCGCGGGTCGTCCAGCGGCACCTGGCGCTCGTCGCCGAAGAACACGTTCAGGCGCGGCCAGTCCACCCGCCCGGCGTACTCGGGCGAGGCCAGCAGGCGATGCATCACCTGCGGCGTGGAGCCGCCGGTGAGGCACACCGCCGGCCGCTCGCCGGACGCGGCCGCCTCGACGAAGGCGTCGGCCGCCCGGCGGGCGAGGTCGGCACCGTCCCTGCAGACCGTCAGGTTCATGCCGCCTGCCCCACGGCCGAGGCGAGCGCCGCCTCGAACACCTGGTCCGCGGCGCGGATGTCGAGCGCGCGGCCGAGCAGGGTCGACGCGTCCAGGATCGGCAGCACGATCGGGTGCTCCGTCGTCCCCGGTCCGTAGGCGCGGCCGACGTGGTCGCGGGCGTGCCGCTCGATGACGTACTCCGAGCTGCCGCAGCGCACGGCCACCCGCTGGACGTGGATGTCCTCGGCGTGCTCCAGCGCGACTTCGCGATCCAGCCGGGAGCACAGCCAGCCCGCCAGCAGGCGGGCCTCGTTCACCGGCCCGGCGACCGACACCGCCTGCACGTCGTCCAGCGCGGCCGCGGCCGCGACCGGGTCGAAGACCGACGCGATCGCCTCCCGCCACGGCTCCAGCCGCAGCCAGGCGAGGTCGGTCACCCACGAGTCGAGCCGCCCGACCCCGGCGACGCCCTCCAGCGAGGACACGCTCGAGTCGACGACCGTCGAGGACGAGAGCCGGGAGAGATCGGCCAGGATGACCTGCCCCTGCGGGATCGGGCCCTGCCACCAGGTGTACGTCGGCAGGTCGGTGACGAGCAGCGAAAGGACGGCGCTCGGCAGCGCATCGGCGCGGGCCGTGAGGAAGATCTGCTCCGAGCACACCTGCTGCATGCCGGTGCCCAGCCAGCACGAGGTGGCCACCGTCGCCCGCACGCCGTCGCTCCCGGCGGTGGCGACGATCGCCCGCAGCGGCCGGCTGCCGCCGATCCGCTCGAGCGCGTGCTGGGTGAAGACGACGTCCTCGGCGGTCGGCGCGTAGACGATCAGGTTGAGCGTGGTGGCGCGGACGGCGCCGGCGCCGCCCTCGCGGTCGGCGGCCAAGGCCCGCTCGACCTGGGCCAGATCGGTGAGCTCGACCGGCGCGTTCGCGATCACGGCCGCCGCCAGCGCCGTCCGTCGCGCGTGATCAGGTCGAACGCGGCCTCGGGGCCCCACGAGCCGGACGCGTACACCTGGGGCGTGCCCGACCGCCACTGCTCGAGCAGCGGGTCGCAGATCTCCCACGAGCGCTCGACGCCGTCCTGCGGCGTGAACAGGGTGCGGTCGCCCCGGATCGCGTCGAGGATCAGCGTCTCGTACGCCTCCGGCACGTCGTTCAGGAAGGCGGAGCCGTACAGGAAGTCCATGTTGACCGTGCTGATCGCCACCGTCGGCGACGGCGCCTTCGCCCCGAAGCGCAGCGAGATGCCCTCGTCGGGCTGGATGCGCAGAACGAGCGAGTTGGCCTCGAGGTGCTCCGCCGCCCCCATCGTGAACGGGAGGTGGGGGACGCGCTTGAACTGGACCGCCACCTCGGTCACGCGCTTCGGCATGCGCTTGCCGGTGCGGATGTAGAACGGCGTCCCCGCCCAGCGCCAATTGTCGATCTCCATCTTGGCGGCGATGAAGGTGGGCGTGTTGGAGTCGGGCGGGACGCCCTCCTCCTCGGCGTAGGCCGACGACTCCTCGCCGGCCACGAACCCCTTGCCGTACTGGCCGCGGACGGTGTTCTCGAACGAGAGCGGCCGCGTCGCCCGCAAGACCTTCGTCTTCTCGTCGCGGACGGCGTCGGCCTCGAACGCGGCCGGCGGCTCCATCGCCACCAGCGCCAGCACCTGCAGGAGATGGTTCTGGACGATGTCGCGGACGACACCCGTCTCCTCGTAGAACGCGGCCCGGTGCTCCACGCCGAGCGACTCGGCGACGGTGATCTGGACGTGGTCGACGTAGCGGTTCGTCCACACCGGCTCGAAGATCGCGTTCGCGAACCGGAACACGAAGATGTTCTGGACGGTCTCCTTGCCCAGGTAGTGGTCGATCCGGTAGATCTGGCGCTCCTGGAACGACTGGTGCACCGTCTCGGCCAGGTCGCGGGCCGTCGTCAGGTCGTGGCCGAACGGCTTCTCGATCACGACGCGGGCGAACCCGGGCGGATCGTTCAGCCCGGCGGCGCCCATGTTGTTCACGATCACCGGGAAGAAGCTCGCCGGCGTGGACAGGTAGAAGACGCGGTTGCCCTCGGTGCCGTGGCCGGCGTCGATCCGCGCCAGCCGCTCGCCGAGCGCGCGGAACGCGTCCTGGTCGTCGAACCCGCCGCTCTGGTAGTGCAGCGAGTCGGCGAAGGCGGTCCAGTAGCTCTCGTCGATCCGGGTGCGGGAGAACCGCTCGAGCGACGCGCGGGCCTGCTCGCGGTACTCGTCGTCGGACATCTCGCTGCGGGCGTAGCCGACGACGGCGAACCGGTTCGGCAGGAGGCCGCGGGCGCCGAGGTTGTAGATCGCCGGCAGGAGCTTGCGGTGGGCGAGGTCGCCGGTGGCGCCGAAGATGACGAACACGGCCGGGACGGTCGCGCCACCGGCGCGGAGGCCGACACGGAGCGGGTTGGCCTTCGGGTCGCTGACGACCTGGGCCACGGCTACCGGCTCCCCACGATGAGCGACTCGAGCTCGTCCGGCGTCATCACCGCGACCGGGCGGCTGCGGCTGCGCAGGGCCTGGCGGTCGCCGATGGCCTGGGCCTGGATCAGCGTCCCGAACCCGAACGGCTTGCCCGGGATGGGCAGGTCGCCCGGATCGGGATCGACGACCTGGATGAAGCAGCCGACCTGGGGCCCGCCCTTGTGCAGCTGGCCGGTCGAGTGCAGGAAGCGCGGGCCGAAGCCGAACGTGGTCGCCACCTGGTAGCGGTCGCGAATGGCGGTGCGCACGACCCGGAACCGGTCCTCGTTGGGCACGGTCGGATCGACATAGGCCATGATCGCGACGTAGCCGCCGGGGGCAATCGCGCCCAGGACGTCGTCGATCGAGTCGGCGCCGGGGTCGGGCAGCTCGCCCGAGCCCTCCCACTCCCGAAGCACGCGATCGGTGTTCGCCTTCGACTCGGCCACGTTGGGCTGGTCGAACGGGTCGATGCCGAGCAGCATCCCGGCGGCGGCAGTCGCCACCTCCCACTGCAGGAACTCGTTTGCGAGCTCGTGCGGATCGGCGATCTCGCGGGTCAGGACGGGGTGGCCGGCCTCGGCCAGGCGATGCATGGCGGCATCGTGAGAGCCGTCGCTGCGCAGGTGGACGAAGACGCGGTCGGAGCCGTAGGAGTCCGGGTCGCCGAGCTCCTCGCCGGCGACCGGGACGAGCCCCTTGCCCTGCTTGCCCGTCGACTCGGCCAGCAGCTGCTCGGCCCACAGGCCGAAGCTCGCGAACCGGCCCTCGGCGACGATCGTCACCTTGTCGTGGCCGTTCCGGCCGAGCCCGCCGAGGGCCGCTCCCAGGGCGGCGCCGGCGTAGATCTCGGGGCCCTGCTCGTCGTGCGCGATCGTTCCCAGCAGCGCCTCGATGTCGATGCCCGCGAGCGCCGCGGCGACGAGGCCGAAGTAGGAGAGCACCGAGTAGCGGCCGCCGATGTCGGCCGGGTTCTGGAACGAGCGCCGGTAGCCGCGCTCGAGCGCGGTCGACTCGAGGTCGGAGCCGGCGTCGGTGATCGCCGCGAAGCGGGACGGGTCGCCGCCGGTGCGCTCCCAGAAGTACGCCTCGTGGGAGCGCGTCTCGAGCGTGCCGCCCGACTTGGACGCGACCACGTAGAGCGCGTCGGTGTGCTCGGACGCGCGCACGGCGTCCGGGAAGGTGGTGTCGGTGACGTCGAGCCGGTCGCTGTCGAACGTCTGGCGCAGGACCTCGGGGCCGAGCGAGGAGCCGCCCATGCCGAGCTGCACCGCGTGCGGCAGCGAGCCGCGCACCTCGGCCGCCCACTCGTTCAACTGGGTCGCCTGGGCGCGCATGGCCGCGACCACGGGCAGCCAGCCCATCCGGTCGGCGATGTCGGCCTGGTCGCCTGGCCAAAGCGATGGGTCGCGCCGTCGCAGCCGCTCGAGGAAATCGGCCTCCTCGAGCTCGGCCTCGGCCGCGACGACCGCCTCGCCCAGGTCAGGCTGCGCCGCGGGCACGCTGGTCCTCCATGCTCTTCTCGAGCGTCGAGATCAGCGCGTCGAACGAGGCGGAGAAGCTGTCGACGCCGTCGGACTCGAGCTTCGCCGTGACCGCGTCCAGGCTGACCCCGGCCGCCTCCACCTGCTCGATGATCCGGCGGGCGCCGTCGACGTCTGCGTCGACGGTGCGGCGGACGGTGCCGTGGTCGAGGAAGGCCGAGATCGTGCCCTCGGGCATCGTATTCACGCAGTCCGGCCCGATCAGCTCCTCGACGTAGAGGATGTCGGAGTAGGCGGGGTTCTTCGTCCCCGTCGACGCCCACAGCGGCCGCTGCACGTTGGCGCCCTTCTCCGCCAGCGCCCGCCAGCGGTCGGAGCCGGTGATGTCCAGGAACCGCTGGTAGGCCAGCTTCGCGTTCGCGACGGCCGCCTTGCCGCGAAGCGGCGAGTCGTCGGGAAGGTCGGCGTCGACCGCCGTGTCGACCCGGGATACGAAGAAGCTCGCCACCGAGTAGAGGTCGGAGATCGGCTCGCCGGCCTCGACCCGCCGCTCCAGGCCGCGGATGTAGGCCTCGTGGATCGCCTTGTAGTTCTTGAGCGAGAAGAGCAGCGTGACGTTCACGTTCACGCCGGCGGCGATGGTCTCCTCGATCGCGGGCGCGCCCGCGGACGTGCCGGGGATCTTGATGTAGACGTTCGGCCGGTCGATGCGCTGGAAGAACTCCGGCGCGGCGGCGATCGACTTGGCAGTATCGTTCGCCATCGCCGGCGGGAGCTCGAACGACACGTAGCCGTCGAGGTGGCCGGTGGCGTCGTACACGCCGCGGATCTGATCGGCCGCCTCGCGCACGTCGGCGATGGCGAGCTCGAAGAACGTGTCGGTGGGCGTGGCGCCGGACGCCGCCAGGGCGGCAACGGCCTCGTCGTAGTCCGTCGAGTCGGCGATCGCCTTCTGGAAGATGGTGGGATTCGACGTGACGCCGACGACGCCCTCGTCGACCATCCGCCGGAATTCGCCCGACTGCAGCCAACCGCGCCGGATGTTGTCCAGCCACGGGCTCGTACCCGCAGCCGCAAGCTGCTTCAACGTGTTCGTCATGACGTACTCCTCTCGACCTTCGGCCGCACGGAGGAACGGCCCGCCCGCGACCTCGAGGGGACGTTACCACCGGGTTCGCTGATCCCCTACCCCGGCCACCATGCGTTCACCCATGCCCGGCCGGGATGCCGAACCGGGCCAGCCGCCGCGGCGCGGACGGGACGACCGGCGCGACCGCCTTGACGAAGCCCGTCTGGGTGGCGATCGCGTAGGCGTTGCGGGCCACGTAGGCCCGCAGGGCGCAGTCGGCGAGGGGCTGCGGGCCGAGCGAGCGCACCGCCCGGGCGCCGTCGATGTAGACGCCGAGCTGGTAGGCCCGGTACGGGCCGCGATCCCAGACCGACATCGGCTGGCCGGTGCGGCGTAGGAATGCGGGCGAGACCGGGATGTGGACGAGCGGCGGCCCCATCGCGTAGGTGGCGAGGCCCTCGTCGAGCACCGGGTCGCGGGCCTGGTCGTTGCCGACGAGGCTGTAGAACCACTGGTGGGCGACCTCGTGCCGCGTCAACTCGCCGGCGGTGTCGGCGCCGAGGAAGATCATCGTCGGATACTCGATGCCGACCTCCTTCAGGTCGGGCAGGACGGCGACGCGGAGCGACGGCCAGGGGTAGGGGCCGAAGCGGCGGGCCAGCACGCCGAGGTCGTTCGCCACCTCGGCGGCCACGGACTCGGGGCGAAGCGACATCCCGGCCTCGACGCCGACGACCACGCGCACCGGCCGCGGCGCGTGGGCGGTGGCCGTCGCCGTCTCGAAGCGGCCGGCGCCGACGGCGAAGTCGCGCACCGCCCGCGCTCGCCAGATGCCGCCGCCGGCCGGCTCGCCGGTGGCGATCGCGGTCGTCCCGGCGGGCAGGTGCAGGCGCACCGTGTAGTCGGCGGTGGGCGAGGACGACGTCTCCGCCAGGCTCGTCGTGGGCGGGTCGAGATCCCAGCCGACGCCCGCCTCCCACGGCAGGATCGGATAGAACGAGCCGAGCCGCACCGATCCCCCGACCCGGGCCAGCCGGTCGACGACGCCGGTGGGCACGCGCAGGCGGAAGCGCATCGAGACGCGCACGGGCGCGCCGGTTGCGAACGGATGCGCACCGCGCACGACGAGCGTGGTCGGGTCGGGAAGCGACGTCGCCGCGGGCCGGCCGGCCAGTCGCACGTCCGACACGGCCAGGTGGGAGCCCTCATCGGCCTGCCGCGGCCCGTTCGGCCACAGCCGGAACACGAGCCGGCCGGTGGGCAGGTCGGGCATGAAGACGACCGCGAGCGTGCCGGTGACCGGGCCGCGGGCCGGGATGCGGACGTCCAGCCGGTAGCGCGGCCGGGTCGGAGACGGCCTTGCGTATGCCGGGCGGCGGCCGCACGCGCCGCCCGCGACCGGGCGGGAGGCGGTCGATGCCGCGCCGCCGTGTCCCGAGCAGGCGGCCGCGATCAGGAGGGCGGCCAGGGCCGCCCCGCCAGCTCCGCCCCTGCCCGCCGCATGTCCCCGCACTCGTAGGTCTCGCATCCCCGTCGCTCGAGCTCTCCCGCCGCGTCCGGATCGACGACACCGCCGACCGCTATGCATTTGACGCGCGCGCGTGCGCATTTGTCTGCCACGGTGACGACGACCTTGCCGCCGAGCGTGCCGCGGTCGATCTTGCCCTCCGCCGTCAGGCACACGCCGGCGCCGGCCAGAAGGTCGTCGAGACGGGCCGCGGCGGCCACGACCTCGGCGCCGGCGACGGCACGTGCGCCGAGCGCCATCAGCATCGCGCCGACGCCCCCGCCGGCGCCCGCGCCGGGCAGATCGGCCGTGCTCAGCTCGAGCGCGGCCAGGCGCCGGTCGAGCGCCTCGACCTGGTCGGGCGTCGCACCCTTCTGCGGTCCGAACACCGCCGCCGCGCCGTCCGGCCCGAGCAGGGGGTTTCGCACGTCGAGGGCGGCCACGAGCTCCACGCCCTCGGCCGCATCGCCAAGCGCCAGCCGCAACCCCTCGCCGCCGTCCGTGCTGGCGGTGCCGCCGACACCGATCGTGATCCGGGGCGCGCCCGCCACGACGGCCGCGGCGATCAGCTGGCCTGCCCCGAACGAGCTCGCGGCCATCGGGTCGGGCGGCAGGTCGGCGACGGTCTGGCGGCCGCACGCCTCGGCCACGTCGAGCGCCGCCTCGCCGTCGGCCAGCAGGGCGAAGCGGGCCCGCCGCGGCCGCCCCAGCGCGTCGCGCACGGTGCACGACCGCCACTCGCCGCCCCGGGCCGCCAGCAGCGCCTCGGCGGTGCCCTCGCCGCCGTCGGCCAGCGGCGCCGCGGCCAGGTCGTCGCCGGGGCGGATCCCGCGCCATCCCGCGGCGAGCGCGGAGGCGGCCTCGGCCGCCGTGTAGGTGCCGGCGAGCTTGTCCGGCGCGATCACGACCCTCACGAACACCCGGCCCGGCGGGCACGCATCAGTGGATCGTCAGGCGACATTCGCCGGGTTCCGGCGGCTGCAACCCGTCGCATCGCGGCGTCCTCGGTCGCTCCGATACGCCAAGTATCGGAGCTCCCTGCGTCCTTGCGCTGCTCGGGTTTCGCTCGCCGTCGACACCAACAACGTCGCCTGACGACCCACTAGCATCCTCGCCATCGGCGATGCACGTTACATCTGGGAGCCCTCCGCCGACACGATCGAGCGCGCCCGGGCGACCGCCTTCATGCGCGAACACGGCATCGCCGACTGGCACGAGCTCGTCCGCAAGAGCCAGGACGACGTCGAGTGGTTCTGGGACGCCGCCGTCCGCTACCTCGGAATCGAGTTCTTCAGAGCCTACGACCGCGTCCTGGACGATTCGCGGGGGCCGCAGTGGCCGCGCTGGTTCACCGGCGGCACCGTCAACCTGGCCCACAACTGCGTCGACCGGCACGCGCGCACTGCGCCGCAGCGCCCGGCCGTCATCTGGGAGAGCGAGGGCGGCCGCGTCGAGACGGTCACCTACGCGCAGCTCGAGGCCGAGGTGAACCGGCTCGCGAACGCCCTGCTCGAGCTCGGCGTGCGCCGCGGCGACGCCGTCGGCCTCTTCCTGCCCATGTCGATCCAGGTCGTCGCGGGGTTCCACGCCATCGCCAAGATCGGCGCGATCGTCGTCCCCATCTTCTCCGGGTTCGCCGCGCCCGCCGTCGCCGCCCGGCTGGCCGACGCGAGCGCCGTCGCGCTGCTCACCGCCGACGCGGTGCCGCGGCGGGGCCGGCCGGTGTCGATGAAGGCGATCGCCGACGAGGCGGTCAGGTCGGCGCCGACGGTGCGGTCGGTGGTCGTCTGGTCGCGGCTCGGCGCCGAGGTCGAGAGGCATTCCGGCCGCGACCACCCCTGGGGCGAGCTGGTCGGCCGCCAGAGCCCCGAGTTGGCCGCGCCGGAGCTCGACCCCGAGACGCCGGTGATGGTGATCTACACGTCGGGCACGACCGGACGGCCCAAGGGCGCCGTCCACGTGCACGGCGGCTTCCTGGTCAAGATCGCCGAGGAGTGCGCGTTCCAGCTCGACATCGGGACGGACGACCGCTTCATGTGGGTGACCGACATGGGCTGGATCATGGGGCCGCTCGAGGTGGTCGGCGCCGGGGCGCTGGGGGCGACCCTCGTCATCAGCGAGGGCGCGCCGGACTACCCCGGCCCGGACCGGCTGTGGGACATGGTCGAGCGCCACCGCATCAGCGTCCTCGGCGTCTCGCCGACGCTCATCCGCGCCCTCGTCCCCCACGGCGACGAGCCCGCCACCCGGCACGACCGCTCGTCGCTTCGGATCCTGGCCTCGACCGGCGAGCCCTGGAACCCCGACCCGTACCGGTGGCTGCACGCGGTGGTCGGCGAGGGCCGCTGCCCGATCATCAACCTCTCCGGCGGCACCGAGGTGGGCGCGTGCTTCCTGTCGCCGATGCCGGTCATGCCGCTGAAGGAGTGCACCCTGGGCGCGCCCGCGCTCGGCATGGCGATGGACGTGGTCGACGCCGCCGGCAACCACGTGCCGGCCGGCGAGGTGGGCGAGCTCGTCTGCCGCAAGCCCTGGCCGAGCATGACCCGCGGCGTGTGGGGCGACCCCGACCGGTACCTCGAGGCGTACTGGTCGCGCTGGCCCGGTATCTGGGCGCACGGGGACTGGGCCTCGGTCGACGAGGACGGCTGCTGGTACCTGCACGGCCGCTCCGACGACACGCTGAACATCGCCGGCAAGCGGATCGGGCCGGCCGAGTTCGAGTCGGCGGCCGTCGCCCATCCCGCCGTCGCCGAGGCCTGCGCGATCGGGATGCCGGACGACGTGAAGGGCGAGGTGGCCTGGCTCTACTGCGTCCTGCGCCCCGGGTTCGAGCCGGGCGACGAGCTGCGGGCCGAGGTCTCTGCGGCCGTCACGACGGTGCTGGGAAAGGCGTTCGCGCCCGCCCGGATCGGCTTCGTGACCGGCCTCCCCAAGACGCGCTCGGCCAAGATCGTGCGCCGCGCGGTGCGCGCCGCGGCGCTCGGCGCCGACATCGGCGACACGTCGTCGATCGAGGATCCGGGCGTGCTCGCGCAGGTCGCCGCGGCGCGGTGATGCTAGGCTCGCAGGCCGTCGACGCTGGGAGGGTCACGTGACCGCAGGTCTCTTGGAGGGCAAGCGCGCGCTCGTCGCCGGGGTGGCGAACAAGCGCTCGATCGCCTGGGCGATCGCACAGGCGCTCCACGGCGCCGGGGCCGAGCTCGCCTTCACCTACCAGGGCGAGCGCCTGCAGGGCGGGGTCGAGAAGCTCGCGGCCGAGGTGGGATCGAGCACGGTCGTCGACTGCGACGTGTCCGACGACGCCAGCATCGACCGCGCCTTCGCCTCGGTGGCGGACTCGGGCGGCCTCGACATCCTGGTGCACTCGATCGCCTATGCCCCGCAGGAGACGTTCACCGAGCGCTACGTCGACACGTCCCGCGAGGCCTTCCGGGTGGCGCACGACATCTCGGCCTACTCGCTGATCGCGATGGCGAAGCGGGCCGAGCCGCTCATGGCCGACCGCGGCGGCGGCGCCATCGTGACGATGACCTACATGGCCAGCGAGCGCGCCTTCCCCGGCTACAACATCATGGCCAGCGCGAAGGCCGCCCTCGAGTGCGCCGTCCGCTACCTGGCCTGGGAGCTCGGGCCGAACGGCGTCCGCGTGAACGCCGTGTCCGCCGGCCCGGTGCGGACGCTGGCGTCGGCCGGCATCGCCGGGTTCAAGGAGATGGAGGGCGTCATCGAGCAGCGCACGCCGCTGCGGAAGAACATCCAGGCGACCGATGCCGGCCAGGCTGCCCTCTACCTGTGCAGCCCGATGTCGGAGATGGTGACGGGCACCGTCCTCTACGTCGACTCCGGCTACCACGCGATGGGCATCTGAGGCTCTCGTGCTGCGCTTCACGGTCCTGGGCGGCAGCCCCGCCTGGCCGAACCCGGGCCAGGCCGCGAGCGGCTACCTGGTCGAGACCGGGCAGGTGCGGATGCTGGTCGACTGCGGCTCGGGGGTCGCCACCGAGCTGCGCGCGAACGACCCGGGGCCGCTGACGGACATCGTCATCAGCCACTTCCACGCCGACCACTGGTTCGATCTCGTGCCGCTGCACTACGCCCACCGCTACGGGTCGTGGGCCGACCGGCCGCACGCGAACCTGTACCTGCCGCCGGGCGGGCGGGCCGTCCTGGACACGGTCGCGTCGGTGTGGGACGGGTCGGTGGAGACGTTCGAGGCGGCCTGGCAGATCTTCGAGTACGACCCGCTGGCCGACCTGCGCGTGGGCGACCTGCGGCTCTCGTTCGCCCCGACCAAGCACTACACCACCTGCTACGCAATCCGGATCGACGGCCCGACGAAGACCATCTGCTACTCGGCCGACACCGCCCCGATCGAGCGGCTGGCCCGCTTCGCCCGCGGCGCCGACCTCTTCGTGTGCGAGGCGGCCCTGGCGGACGCGGCCCTGGACGATGCCGGCGAGCGCGGCCACATGGACGCCGCCGAGGCGGGCCGCGAGGCGACCCGGGCCGGCGCCTCCCGGCTGCTGCTCGCTCACGTGCCGATGGAGATCGGGGCCGAGCGAGTGCTCGAGATGGCCCGCTCGGAGTACGCCGGGCCGATCGACCTGGCATCGCCCGGCGTGACGATCGAGCT
This sequence comes from Gaiellales bacterium, assembly GCA_036273515.1. Lineage (GTDB taxonomy): Bacteria > Actinomycetota > Thermoleophilia > Gaiellales > JAICJC01 > JAICJC01. The sequence continues at coordinate 73,735 of DASUHM010000016.1, read as the reverse complement.
CTAGCCGGAGAGCGTCACTCGTGAGATGCCGAGCATGCCCTCGGCCGCCTTCTCGGCGGCGCGCTGCAGGCTCTCCGACATCGACGGGTTGACGGCGGCCGTCTCGGCCAGCACCTGCACCGAGAGCCGCGCGTGCACCGCCAGGGCGACCGCCGTGATCACCTCGGAGGCCCGGAAGCCGACCATCGCGCCGCCCAGGATGGTGCCGTCGTCGGGATCGGAGAGCAGCTTGATGATGCCGTCGGTCTCGCCCTGCATCACCGCCCGCGGGTTCGCGCGCACGAGATGCTTGGTCACCTGCACCGGCACGCCGTCGAGCCGGGCCTGGCGCTCGGAGATGCCCGCCTTGGCGATCTCCGGCCGCGTGAAGACGCACCAGGCGACGCCGGTGTAGGCGACCGGGTCGACGGAGACGCCGAGCGCGTGGAGCGCCGCGGTGCGGCCGTGCAGCGAGGCCGTGTTCGCGAGCATGACCTGGCCGGTGACGTCGCCGCACGCGTAGATGTGGGGGACGTTCGTGCGGCAGAACTCGTCGGCGGGGAGCGTGCCCCGGTGGGCGATCGTGACGCCCGCCTGCTCGAGGCCGAGCCCCGACGTGTTCGGGCGCATGCCGATGCAGAGCAGGGCGTGCGAGCAGCGCAGGTCGCGGCCGTCCTCGAGGACGAGCCGCACCTCGTCGGGATCCTCGCAGTCGATGGCGGCCGCGCGGCCGTTCTTCATCACGTCGAGCCCGCGGCGCAGGAACACCTCCTCGAGCACCTCCGCCAGGTCGGGGTCGTCGTTCGGCAGCAGCTGGTCGCGGGCCGAGACGAGCGTCACGTGCGAGCCGCAGCGGGAGAAGAAGTCGGCGAACTCGCAGCCGGTCGGGCCGGCGCCGAGCACGACCAGGTGCTCCGGCATCTCGCGCAGGTCGAACACCTGCCGGGTCGTGAGCACCCGGTGCGCGTCCGGCCGCGCGAACGGCGGCACGTACGGCGACGCCCCGGTGCAGATCAGGAGCGCGTCGAATTCGAGCACGTGGTCGCGCCCGTCGACGTTCGCCACCAGCTCGTTCGCGCCGGTGACGCGGCCGCGGCCCGGGAGCACGCGCACGTTCACGCCGTCCATGCGCTCGCGCACGCCTCGGCTCTGGTGCAGGGCAACCGCGCGCGCCCGGGCGAGCGTGCGGCGCAGGTTGACCGACGGATAGCCGTGGGAGAAGTCGAGCCCGTCCTCCTCGGCGCGGGCGACCTCGAGCACGGCGTCGGCCGTCGTCAGGAGCGTCTTCGACGGGATGGCGTCGGTCATCGTGCAGTTGCCGCCGAGCGACATGTCCTCGACCAGGGTGACGTCGGCGCCCAGGTGCGCGGCGGTGGTGGCGGCGGCGTATCCGGCCGGTCCGCCGCCAAGGATGACGAGCCTCATGCGCGGCATCGTAGACTCCGCGTCATGAACGAGATCGCCACCCTCCTCGACCCGGCCGTGATCCGGTCAGGGTTCCCGTCGCTCCGCGACGACCGCATCTACCTGGACAACCCCGGCGGGACGCAGGTGCACGAGTCCGTGTACGCCGCGATCGCCGACTACTACCGCGACTCCAACGCCAACCTGGGCGGGCCCTTCGAGACGTCGGTCGCGTCCGACCGCATCCTGGCCGAGGCCCGGGCGCAGGTGGCCGCGTTCCTCGGCGCCGGCGCGGACGAGATCGCCTTCGGCGCCAACATGACGACGCTCACGATGCATGCGTCGCGCACGCTCTTCCGCGACCTCGGGCCGGGCGACGAGGTGCTCGTGACCGGACTCGACCACGACGCGAACGTCGCCCCGTGGCTGCTCGCGGCCGAAGACCGGGGCGTGGTCGTGCGCCAGGTCGGCATCGACCCCGAGGTGTGCGTCATCGACCCGAACGTGTTCGCCGGGCTCCTCGGCGAGCGCACCCGGGTGGCGGCCTTCGGATGGGCGTCGAACGGCTCGGGCACGGTCAACGACGTCGCCGCGCTGTGCGCCCTCTGCCGGGAGGCGGGGGCGATCTCCTACGTGGACGCCGTCCACTACGCGCCGCACGGGCGGATCGACGTCGCGGCGGTGGGCTGCGACTTCCTCGTCTGCTCCGCGTACAAGTTCTTCGGGCCGCACGTCGGCATCCTGTTCGGGCGGGCCGAGCTGCTCGAGCGGCACCGGCCGTACAAGGTGCGCCCGGCGCCAAACGAGATCCCGCACTCGTGGGAGACCGGCACCGTCAACCTCGAGGGCATCGCCGGCACGGCCGCCGCGGTCGGATATCTGCAGTCGCTCGGGATGGACGCGGTCGCCGCCTACGAGCGCGGCCTGGGCGCGCGCCTGCTCGACGGCCTGCGCTCGATCGACGGCGTGACGGTCTACGGAACACACGATCTCGACCGGCGCGTCCCGACCGCCACGTTCAACATCGCGGGACGGGCTCCGGCCGAGGTGTCGGCGGCCCTCGGGCAGCGCGGCATCTTCGTCTGGGACGGCAACTACTACGCGCTCGAACTGATGCAGCGCCTCGGCCTGGAGGACTCCGGCGGGGCGGTGAGGGTGGGCGCGGTGCACTACAACACGATGGACGAGATCGAGGCGTTCCTGGCGGCCGTTGCCGACCTCGCTTGATGCTCATTTGTTCTTGACACGACTTCACCCGTTATGGCAAGGTGGCTGCATGCGCCGATACTTCACCCTGCTCATCGCTCTCGCCGCCCTGCTCGCCATGACCGCACCGGCGTCCGCCGGCGGCACCGCCACCGCAACGCTCTCCGGGTCCCCGAACCCGGTCACCGCCGGAACGTCCGTCGCGTACGACACGACGTTCACGAACGGCACCACCCAGTCGCTGCGGAACACGACTCTTGACGCGCCGGCCCCCGCCGGGTTCAGCGTCACGAACGTCATCACGTCCGGCTCGTGCACCACGCCGTCCAGCGGCGCGACCTGCACGTTCGGCACCCTGGCGCCGGGCGCGAGCGTGTCGGCGACGATCATCATGAGCGTCCCCTCGTCGACCGGCGACGTCAACTCCTCGGTCACCTGGACGACGAGCGACGGGGATCACGACTCCGACGACATCACCCTGCCCGTCCACACGACGGTCACGGTGAAGGCGCAGTCGACGAACGGCGTGTCCGAGTACGTGCCCCCGGCCGGCGGCAGCGTGAGCACCGGGTCGACGACCAGCGCGGCGAACCCGCAGTCGACGACCGCCGACGTCCCCTCGACGCCGAGCGGTGTGCCCGTGACGCTCTCCGAGGTCGCCGCGACGAGCCCGCAGGACGCCTGCGGGACCGGCGCGACCTGTGTCGGCCAGATCTCCGTGGTCACGGTCAACGCGCCGCCGTTCCCGGTCACCGACCCGCTCCACTTCACGTTCCTGTTCGACTCGAGCGAGCTCGGGCACCACATCACCAAGAAGCAGGCGCTGAAGCTGCCGCTGTTCCACGACGGCGTCCTGGTGCCGACCTGCACCGGCGCACCCGGCGTGGCATCGCCCGATCCGTGCGTCTCGGCGCGGAAGATCGTCAAGGTCAAGCCCGGCCACTTCACGCTCGAGATCGACGCGAACTCGTCGACCAACGGCCGCTGGCGGACCTGATCAGGCGGTGACGGAGCCGAGCCCGAGCGTCGCTCGGAGCTGGGCGACGCGGCCGTCGGAGACGACGTTGCCCTTCTCGCGGTAGAGCCGGGCGGCGTACGAGAGCTCGCGGTCTGCGCCGCCCAGGTCGCCGGCGGCAGCGGCGATGCGGGCGCGGACGACGGCGAGGTCGGCGATGATCGTCGGCGCCTCGGCGCCGCGCAGGAGGGCGTCGGCCTCCGCCGCGGCCGCCGCCGCCTCGGCGGTGCGACCGGCGTGCAGGTCGAGCTCCGCGCGCACGCTGCGGACGAGCACCTGCGACTCGATGTCGTCCGCCGCGGCGGCCTCGGCCGCCCTGGCGCAGGCCGCGGCGGCCTCGTCGTGGCGGCCGAGCGCGATCAGCGCCTGGGCGCGCACGCCCTCCATCGTGGAGAGCAGGTAGCGCTCGCCCATCGCCTCGAGCAGCTCCGAGTCGCGCTTGAGCTCGCGCTCGGCGGCGGCGTAGTCGCCGGCCAGCATCTCGACCGTGCTCGAGTCGAGCGCCGTGGAGGCGCCGAGCACGCTGCCGCCGACGTCGGTCAGCACCGTGCGGGCGCGGGCGTAGAGCACCCGGGCGTCGTCGAAGCTGCCGCGCATGGCCTCGAGCTGCGCCCGCGCGCACAGGGCGAGCCCCTCGGTGCGATGGTCGCCGCCCGAGCCGGCCTCGATCTCGCAGCAGCGCTCGATGGCGGCGGGCACCGGCATCGGCCCGAACACGCAGGCCATCGTGAACGCGCCCATGAGCCGGCGCTCCTGGCGCAGGTCGCCGCCCTGGCGGGCGCAGGCGGCGGCCCGCTCGACGGCGACGGTGGCGTGCCCGTACCGGAGCGCCGTCGCGTGGATCGAGCCCATGATCCGCCACGCCTTCGCGAGCCCGATCTGGTCGCCGACGAGCTCGAAGATCCGGATCGACCGCTCGGCCTCGCGCAGCGCCTTCGGCCCCCACTCCTGCTCGTCGCCGTAGAGCTGGACGAGCAGCCGGCCCAGCCGCGCCTCGGCGCCCAGGCGGTGGTCGCCGGTGGTCTCGGCGGCCGCGATCGCGCCGGCCAGCACCCGGTCGGCCTCCGCGAACTCGCCGAGGTCCATCAGCGCCTCCCCCAGATCGGGGAGCAGCCCCAGCCGGTCGGGGTCGAGCTGGGGCATGAGGTCGACGGCACGGCGCAGCAGGCCCGCCGCCGCCGGCATGTCGCCGCGGGCGAAGGCGCGCTGGCCGGCGCCCGCCAGCCGCTCGCCGGCGCGGCGGCCGAGCTCGAGCCCGTGGTCGTCGAGCGGGCCGAGGTCGGCCAGGTAGGCGTGGGCCTGCTCGAGGTGGTAGGCGGTGATCTCGGCGTACTCGGGGGCGCGCTCGCCGTTCACGCGGTCGGCCCAGGCGACGAAGCGCTCGTGCATCTGCGCCCGCGTCCGCTTCAGGAGGCGCCGGTAGACGGCGTCGCGGACGAGGATGTGCTCGAACTGGTAGGAGTTCGGGTCGCCCATGACCGCCGAGTGGGCGTGGATGAAATGGCGCCGCTCGACGGTGGCCAGGCGGTCGGGCACGTGCGGGCGATCCTCGTCGGCGACGAGCTCGGTGACCGCAGCGCGCGGGAAGGTGAGGCCGGCGACGGCGGCCGGCTCGAGCACCGCCCGCTCCGGCTGGGCCAGCCGGTCGAGGCGCGCGGCGAGGAGGGCGAGGATGGTCGGCGGCACGTCGAGCTCGACGCCCGGCGCCTGCTCGTCCAGCATCGCGGCCATCTGCTCGACGAACAGCGGGTTCCCGTCCGAGGCGGTCACGATCCGCTCGACCGTGGCCGGGTCGATGCGGCCGCCGCCGAGCAGCTGCTCGGCCATCGCCGCGGCGGCGTCGGCCGGGAGGCGCTCGAGCATGAGCCGCGTCCGCCCGGGGGCGTCGGCGATGGCATCCTCGCGATCGACGTACTCCGGCCGGGCGGTGGCGACGACCAGGCAGGGGCGGCGCACCCGCTCGACGACGTCGGCGATGAGCTCGAGCAGGGTCGGCTCGGCCCAGTGCAGGTCGTCCAGCATGACGACCAGCAGCCGGCCTGCGGCCAGGATCTCGAACAGCCGGCGCACGCCGAGGAACGTCTCCTCGACCGCGAACACCGCCGGGACGAGCCCGATCGCCGAGGCAACCCGGTCGGCCACCTCGACCTCGCCGCCGGACAGCCGCAGCACCTTCTCGCGCGCGGCGGCGGTGGCGTCGTCCTCGGTGATCCCGGCGGCACCGCGCACCGCCTCGGCGATCGGCCAGAAGGTGATGCCGTCGCCGTACGGAAGGCAGCGCCCGCGCACGACCGTCGCCGACGCTTCGAGGCCCTCGGTGAACTCGCGCAGAAGCCGCGACTTGCCGACGCCCGCCTCGCCCACGACGGTGACGAGCCGCCCGCCGGCGGCCGCCTCGGCCTCGGCGACGGAGCGGCGCAGGAGCTCGAGCTCGTCCGCCCGGCCGATCAGCGGCGTCGCCGCCGGCCGCTCCCGGCTGGCGAGGCCGACCAGGCGGTAGGCGGGGACGCGCTCGGCCTTCCCTTTCAGCTCCAGCGGCTCGACCGGCACGGCCTCGACGGCATCGCGCACGAGCGCGTGGGTGAGCGCGCCGAGCAGCGTCTCCATCGCCGGCGCGGCCTGCTCGAGGCGGGCGGCAACGTTGACCGCGTCACCCGTCGCCAGCCGCTGGTTGCCGGCGGCCTCGTCGGTGACGACCTCGCCCGTGTTCACCCCGGTGCGGTTCGCCATCGTCACGCCGTAGTCGCGCTCGAGATCGGCGTTCAGCTCGTCGAGGCCCGCGCGCATGTCGAGCGCGGCCCGCACCGCCCGCAGGGCGTCGTCCTCGTGCGCCTGGGGAAGGCCGAACACGGCCATGACGGCGTCGCCGATGAACTTCTCGACGGTGCCGCCGTGGCGCTCGATCGCCGCGCTCATGACGGCGAAGTAGCGGCCCATCACCTCGCGCAGCGACTCGGGGTCGAGCCGCTCGCCGAGGGCGGTCGAGCCGGCGACGTCGCTGAAGATGATCGTCACCGTCTTTCGCACCTCGACGGCCGGCGCGGCCGCGAGCGGCGTGCCGCAGAACCCGCACAGCCGGAACCGGGGCGGGTTCTCCTCGCCGCAGGCGGGGCAGACGAGCATGGTTCAGTCTACGAGGCGCCCTCGGCGATCCAGCTGCCGAACTCCGGCGCGTCGCCGGCCGGCACCGCGCCGACGCAGACGACGCGGGTGCCCGGCTCGAGCGGGCGGAAGCTGCGCGTGACCGCAGTGTCGGCGACGGCGATGACCGTGCCGGGCCCGGCCTCGGTCACCTCGGAGCCGACCCGGAACTCGGCCCGGCCGGCGACGACGATGTAGGCCTCCTCCTGGCCGCTCTCGGTCTCGTCGTGCTCGGTGTCGATGGTCTCGCCGGGGTCGCACACGATCGCGTTGATCCCGAAGGCGGTGACGCCGAGGCCGGCGTTCAGCGCCTGCCAGCGGCCGTACGGGGTCGTGGTGACGGGGTGGGTCTCCAGATCGGCTGTGGGCATTCGAGTCCTTTCGGATCGGGGTCAGTCGAAGAGGGTGAGCTCGGGGGCCACCTCGCCCTTCAGCACGTCGTAGTCGACGGCCGTGAAGGCGAAGCCGCGGGCATCGCACATCACCCGGGCCTGGGGGGCGATCTCGGGCGCGACCAGGATTCCGCGGCAGGGCGCGTGGGCCGGGTCGAGGTCGACGCGCTCGCAGTAGCGGGTGAGCTGCTCGACGTGAGCGGCGACGGCCCGCACCCGCTTCACCTCGACGACGACCGTGCGGCCGCCGGCGTCGCGGCAGAAGAGGTCGACGGGGCCGACGTCGGTGAAGCGCTCGCGTGAGATCACGCGCAGGCCGGGCTCGATCAGCTCCGGCGCCTGCTCGAGCAGCACGTGCATCTGCCGCTCGGCGCCGTCGCGCTCGAGCACGGCGTCGTCCGACAGCTCGACCACCGAGTCGTGGAGGACGTCCTCGACCACGATCACGAGCGACTCGCCGGACGCCGCCCGGTGGACGCGGATGACGTCGCCGTCCTCGGTCACCGAGGTCGGGCCGGCCATGTAGTTCAGCGGCTTGAAGCCGTAGTCGGTGTGCACGCACAGGCTGCCGTCGTCCTTGAACAGGATCACCCGGTCGCCGGCGCCGAGCCGCGTCGTGGCGCGGCCGTGGTAGGCGATCTCGCAGCGGGCGACGAGGAGGCGCATCGCGGACAGGCTACCGGCGCCGCGGGACGGCTGGCCGGGGGTGTCATTGGGTACGGATCGATCATGCTCGTATCGCCTCGACCGTCCGCGACGTGGGAGCGGTGGGCGTGGATGGCGGGGATCGCCTTCGTGCTCGCCCTCCTCGCCGAGTCGGTGGTCGCCACCGGGATCGGCCTGACCCACCAGGAGTCCGCCGCGACGATCGCGAGGGGGCTCCACGCCCACGAGCAGCGCATGGTCGCGATCGCGTGCATCTCGATCGTCTACGCGGTCGCGTTCGTCGTGTACCTGTGGAAGCTCTACATCCTGCTGCGCGGCGACCCGGCCCGGCCGAACGACCTCAGCATCCTCGTGCTCGTCGGCGGGGTGCTGTTCGTGACGCTGCACGCCGTCAGCGACATCGGCATCACCGGGATGCTCGGGGCGCGCGTGGCCACGTACTCGGCCGCCCATGATCAGGGACTCTCCTTCTCGCTGTACTACCTGACCTACGCGCTCGACAGCGTCGCCGACGTGTTCGGGAGCCTCGCCTTCCTGGCCGCCGGCCTTTCGATCCTGCGCACCGGCGAGCTGCCCCGCCGGCTCGGGTGGGTGGCGATCGCGACGGCGCCGTTCATGCTGCTCCAGGGCTTCGGCCTGGGCGGCGTGATCGCGACGTTCGGGCTCGCGCTCGACCTGGTCGGGTTCCTGCTCCTGCTGGTGTTCGTCGTCTGGACGAGCGTCGCCGGCTACAGGCTCACGAGCAGCCGGTAGCCGAGATCGAGCTCGTCCAGGTCGAGCAGGTCGCGGCTGCGCTCGCCCCACGCGCCTGACTCGAGGTCGGCTCGCAGCCCGATCCGCGGAGCTCCACTCGCTCTGCGAGGGCCTGGCGGCGATGGAGCTGCGGGCCGGCGAGATGGAGCGGATCCGGCGCGACGCCCTCTCCGCGCTCGTGCGCGGATTCGCCATCCCCGCCACGTGATTACGATACGCGCCATGTTCCAGAAGACGACTCTCAAGAACGGCCTGCGCGTGGTGACCGCACCCATGCCCGCGGCCAAGTCCGTCGCGGTGATGGTGATGCTCGCCGCGGGCAGCCGGTACGAGACCGCCGAGACGAACGGGATCGCCCACTTCGCCGAGCACATGTTCTTCAAGGGCACCGAGAAGCGGCCGACCGCCAAGGACATCTCCGCCGAGGTCGACGGGATCGGCGGCGAGTTCAACGCCTTCACGAGCAAGGAGTACACGGGCTACTACATCAAGTGCGCCGCGGAGCACCGCTCGCTGGCGCTGGACGTGCTGGCCGATCAGCTCCTGAACTCGAAGTTCGACGCCGAGGAGGTCGAGCGCGAGAAGGGCGTCATCATCGAGGAGCTGAACATGTACGTCGACACGCCGCGCGACCACGTCGACAGCGTGTACGACCAGCTGCTCTTCGGCGACCAGCCGCTGGGCTGGGACATCATCGGCACCAAGGAGACGATCCGGGCCGCCGGCCGGCAGACGTTCCTGGACTACCTGGACGCCTGGTACGCGCCCCGGCGGATGGTGGTCGGCGCCGCCGGCGCCGTGGACGGCGAGTTCGCGGCCGAGGTGGAGCACCAGTTCGGCCACCTCGAGGACCGCTCCACCGGCTCGCCCGCGCCGACGAAGGTCGAGCAGGACGCGCCGCGGGTGAAGCTCGAGACGCGCGACTCCGACCAGGCCCACCTGCGCCTCGGCGTCCGCGGCCTGCCGACGACGCACGACGACCGCTACACGATGCAGGTCATGGGCTCGATCCTCGGCGGCGGCATGTCGTCGCGGCTCTTCACCGAGGTGCGCGAGCGCCTCGGCCTGGCCTACTACGTCTTCTGCCACCACCAGTCGTATGCCGACACCGGCACGCTCTTCTCGCAGTCCGGCGTCGACATCAAGCGCATCGACCTGGCCGTGCAGACCATCCTGCGCGAGTTCGGGAAGCTCGGGCGCGAGCCGGTGGACGAGGTGGAGCTGCGGCGGACGAAGAACTACCTGAAGGGCCGCATGGTGCTCCAGCTGGAGGACCCGCGCGGGTTGCTCAGCTTCGGCCTTCGCCGCGAGGTGCTCGAGGACCGGCTGGCCGAGCCCGAGGAGGTGCTGGAGGGAGTCGAGGCCGTGACGGCCGCCGACATCCAGCGGCTCGCGGGCGAGGTGATCCGCGACGACGGGCTGAACTTCGGCGTCGTGGGCCCGTTCGACGACGACGCCCGCTTCCTCGAGCTCATGACGGTGTGAGCGGCCTGCGGCTCTACGCCATCCCGTACTCGACGAACGTCGAGCGGGTGGGCCTCGCGCTCGGCCACAAGGGCCTCACGGCCGAGGTCGTCATGTGCGACCCGGCCGACCGCTCCCCGATCCGCGACGCGAGCGGCCAGGACCTCGTGCCCGTGCTCGACGACGACGGCTTCTGCGTCGCCGACTCGACCCGGATCATGGAGCACCTGGAGCGGCGCTTCCCCGACCCACCCCTGTATCCGGCCGACCCGGCCCGGCGGGCCGAAGTGGAGGTCTTCGTCGACTGGTTCAACCGGGTCTGGAAGGTGCCGCCGAACGCGATCGAGGCCGAGCTTGGCGGGGGCGCGCCCGACCACATCCGGATCGCGGCCCTCGAGCAGGAGATGCGCTCGAGCCTGGACGTCTTCGAGGCGCTCCTGGCCGGCCGCGACTACCTGATGTCGGACACGATCACGGCCGCCGACTGCGCCGCGTTCCCGTTCCTGAAGTACGGCCTCTGGATCAAGGACACAGACGACGAGCGCTTCCACCGCATCCTGGCGGACAACCTCGCGCTCGACGGCGGCCATCCCCGCATCGAGGAGTGGGTGCGGCGCGTCGCCACCCACCCGCGCGTCGACGGGATCGTCGTCCACGACGGCCAGGGCTAGGGCCTGATCTCCAGGTCGTAGGGAAAGTTCGTGAGGATGTCGCAGCCACCCTCCGTGACGACCCCGAGATCCTCGAGGCGGATGCCGCCGAAGCCCTTGCGGTAGACGCCCGGCTCGATCGTGACGACGTCGCCGACCATCAGGTCGTCGCCGGCGAGGCCCATGTTCGGGGCCTCGTGCACCTCGACGCCGACGCCGTGGCCGAGCCCGTGGAAGAAGTCCTCGTCGAGGGTCTCGCCGTCGGCCAGGCCGCGGGTGGTGCGGTAGCCACCGGCCTCGATCGCGTCGCAGGCCGCCTCCCAGACGACCTTGCCGTTCACGCCGGCGGCGATCGCCTCCTCGCTCGCCCGCAGCGCCTCGTACACCGTCGCGTGCATGTGCCGCAGCTGCTCGGGCGCCTCGCCGTAGCAGAAAGTACGGGTCATGTCCGCGTGATAGCGGCTGGCGATGTGGCGCGGGAAGATGTCGATGATCACCGACTCGTGGGGCCGGATCGGGCCCTTGCCGTGCTCGTGCACGTTCGCGCCCGTCGGACCGTTGCCGACGAGCGGCGGCTCGCCCTCGCAGCCGTGCGCGCGCAGGACGTCCTCGAGCTCGCCCGTCAGCCGCTCGGCCGTCAGCGGCTCGCCCTCGAACACGAGCCCGTCGCTCCCGGGCGACGAGGCGCCCAGCACCTCGACGGCGCGGGCGAACGCGGCCTCGGTCGCGCGCTGGGCGGCGTTGATGCCGGCCAGCTGGCGCTCGTCCTTGACCCGGCGGCGCATCTCGAACGGGGTGCGGTCGGCCTCCACCGTCACGCCGCGCTCGCGCAGGTAGTCGGCCAGCTCGAGCGGGAACGACGGCGGCACCGTCACGGCGCTCACCCCGAGCTTCTCGAGCGCGCGCCGCACGACCTCGAGCGAGGCCATCTCGTAGCTCATGCCGCCCTTGACGAGCTCGCGGGCGCCGAACTCGGACCCGGTCCAGACGTCGGTGGCGCTCGAGTGGCGGCGGGCCGCGTCGGCCTCGAGCTCGGAGGTGACGATGACGCGCCGGCCGTTCGTCTCGACGTAGGCGAACGGGTCGACGACCGAGATCCCGGTGGCGACGAAGAGGTCGGGATCGCGGATGGAATCTGCGTAGATCAGGCGGGAGTCAGGCATGGCGCAGAAGGTACCACTTCGGCCGATTTCCGCTGGTAGCGTTCGGCCGTGCCCACCGCCCGCTTCGACGAGCTGCTGCACCGGCACCTCGACCTCAACGGCAGCATCGCCCCGTCCGCCCTCCAGGTGTGGGACGCCCACACGCATCTCGGCGTGGACGAGGACGGCTTCACGCAGTCGCCCGAGGAGCTCCTCTCGATGATGCGGGCGCAGGGCGTCGAGCGGGCGTTCACGTTCCCGCTGAACGACCCGGAGCGGCATCCCGCCTACCGCGTCCCCAACGACCGGGTGATGAGCTGGGCGGAGGCGTCCGAGGGGATGCTCGTCCCGTTCTGCCGGCTCGACCTGACCGAGGATCCGATCGCCGAGGCCGAGCGCTGCCTCGACGCCGGCGCGTGCGGGATCAAGCTGCACCCGCGGGCGCAGTTCTTCGACTTCGGCGCCGACGGCCTGAACCCGGTCTTCGAGCTCGCGTCGGAACGGCGCGTGCCGATCCTGATCCACGCCGGCCGCGGCCTGCCGGCCATCGCCGACGACCTGCGCATCCTCGTCGAGCGCCACGACGGCGCCCAGCTGATCCTGGCCCACGCCGCCATCGCCGATCTCGAGCAGATCGCCCGCACGCTGGTGAACCACCCGAACGTCCTCTACGACACGTCGGTCTGGAGCACGACCGACCTGCGCACCCTGTTCGCGTCGGCCTCGCCCGAGCAGATCCTGTTTGCAAGCGACGCCCCCTACGGGATGCCGGCCACGGCCCGCTTCGCGCTGCTGCTCGTGCTGCGCCGGGCCGGCGCCACCGAGGAGCAGATCCGGGCGATGTTCTGGGGCAACGCCGACCGGGCCTGCCGGGGAGAGCAGGCGCCGTCGCTCACCCCGCCGCTGATGTCGCGCGAGCGGGTGGTGCCGCTGCAGCGGCTGCGCATCCACGACTACCTGGTGATGACGCAGACGCTGATGTGGTCGCGGCTGGGCGACCAGCCGGGCGCGCTCGGGCTCGCGCTGCGCGCCTGCGACACGGACGGGAGCGACGAGCTGGGCGAGGTCGCCGAGCTGCTCGAGGCCGTGCGGGAGCTGTGGACGGAAGGCCTCGCCGCCGAGGACGAGACGACGGGACGCACCTACACCCGCTCCGCGATGCGCCTGCTGCAGATCGCGGACGCCCTCGTCCAGGACGTGTGATCGCTGCGGTCGTCCTGGCCGCCGGCGAGGGCCGGCGCTACGGAGGGCTGAAGCAGCTGCACGAGATCGACGGCCGGCCGATGCTCGAGCGCGTGCTCCGCATCCTGGAGGCGACCGGGCCGGAGCACCGGATGGTCGTGCTGGGGTCGCGGGCGGGCACGATCCTGGAACGGGTCGACCTGCACGGCGCGTATCCGGTGGTGTGCGACCGCTGGGACGCGGGCCAGGCGGCCTCGCTGCACGCGGGCCTCGCGGCGCTGCCCGGCGCGGCCGACTGGGCGCTGGTCGTGCTCGGCGACGGGCCGGGGCTCGACCCCCGCGCCGTCGAGCGGGTGCTGGCCGCGGCGCAGCCGGGCAACGACGCGATCCGCGCGGCCGACTACGGCCGGGGCCGGTCGCACCCGGTGCTGATCCCGCGCTCGCGCTTCGCCGAGATCCCCTCAAGCGGCGAGCGGCCCGTGCGCGGCCTGGAGGCGGAGGCCGTGGACTGCCGCGACCTCGACGCGCCGGGCGACGTCGACTACGCCTGATCCGTGCAGCGCCGGCGGAGGCGCTCGACGAACCCGTCCGGCACCGGCTCGTCGCAGCAGCAGCTCTTGACGGCGGTGCGGAGGCTGCGCTCGAAGACGTAGCGGTCGCTGCAGTAGGTGCACTCCCGCAGGTGGACGTCGATGCGGGACACCTCGGCCTCGGTGAGGACGCGGTCGAGGTAGGGCTGCATCAGGCTCTCGGCGCCGCGGCAGGGATCGGCGCTCATGCCGCCTCCCCGCCCGCATGGTCGGCCAGCGCCCGCTTCAGCAGCCGCCGGCCGCGGTAGAGGCGCGACATGACGGTGCCGATCGGGATGCCGAGGATGTCGGCGGCGTCGGCGTAGGAGAAGTCGCCGACGTCGACGAGCACCACCACCTCGCGGAAGTTCGGCGGGAGCTCGCCCACCGCAGACACGATCGCGTTGCCGGACAGGCGGGCGAGCACCTCGTCCTGCGGCTGCGGGCCGGATTCGGCCAGGCGGTTGTACAGGTAGTAGTCGCCGTCGTCGTCGAGCGGCTCCTGCACCGGCCGGCGGCTCTGGCGGCGCAGCTCGTCGAGGTTGGCGTTGCGCATGATCGTGGCCAGCCACGCGGCCAGGTTCGTGCCCGGCTTGTAGCTCTGCCAGCTCCGGAACGCGCGCAGGTAGGTGTCCTGCACGAGATCCTCGGCGGCCTGCGGGCTGCCCGTCAGGCGGAGCGCGATCCGGTAGAGCTGCTCGGCGTGGACCAGCGCCTCCTCCTCGAACTCGCCGCGGTCGCGGCCCGCGGCGGCCGCCAGGGTGCCGGGGGGCGGGTCGGAGGAAGCCATCTCCGCGAGCGTATCAGTCAACAGAAGCATCGCCTCAAGGGTAACGACGGGACCCCTCCCGCCATTCCCGGGCGAGTTTTAGTCACTTGGGCTATTATCACGCCATGGCTTCCGCCGACGCCGTCCGCACCGACGTGCTCGTACTGGGTGCCGGCCTTGCGGGCCTCTACGCGGCGCTCGCAGCCGCCGGCCGCGGGGCGAACGTCGTCCTCGCGACGAAGGGCTCGCTGCACGCGTCGAACTCCTACATGGCCCAGGGCGGGGTGGCCGCCGTCGTCGCCGGCGACGACTCATTCGCCGACCACGCCGCCGACACGATCGTCGCCGGCCGCGGCCTCTGCGACCCGGAGGCCGTCGCCGTGCTGGTCGAGAACGGCCCCGGCCGGATCGCCGACCTCGAGCGGCTGGGCGTGCGCTTCGACCTCGATCCGGCCGGCGCCTACCTGCTCGGCCGCGAGGGAGGCCACGGCCGCCGCCGCATCCTCCACGCCGACGGCGCGGCCACCGGCGCCGCAATCGCCGGCGCGCTGATCGCCCGGGTGGCCGCCGAGCCGCGAATCCATGTCCTGGAGCACACTGCGGCGCTCGCGCTCGCATGCGACGGCGAAGCCTGCGCCGGGGCATGGCTGCTGGGCCACGACGAGCTGCGGCTCGCCCGGGCACGGATGACGCTGCTCGCCACCGGCGGCGCATGCGCCCTTTTCCACCGCACGACGAACCCGCCGGGCGCCACCGGCGACGGGATTGCCCTGGCCCACCGGGCCGGCGCGGCGGTGCGCGACATGGAGTTCGTGCAGTTCCACCCGACGGCGCTCGCCGGCGGGGGCCGGGCGTTCCTCGTCTCCGAGGCGGTGCGGGGCGAGGGCGCCCACCTCGTCGACGGCTCGGGCCGGCGCTTCATGGCCGGCGTGCACCCCGATGGCGAGCTGGCGCCGCGCGACGTCGTCACGCGAACGATCGAGGCGCTCCTCGCCGACGACGGCCAGGCCTACCTCGACCTCCGCCACCTCGACCGCGACCACGTCCTCGGCCGGTTCGCGAACCTGGCCGCCGGCTGCCGCCGGGCCGGGCTCGACCTCGCCGCCGACCTGATCCCGGTCGCTCCCGCCGCCCACTACCTGATGGGCGGGATCGCCACCGATCTCGAAGGCCTCACGTCGCTCGCGGGCCTCTACGCGGTCGGCGAGTGCGCCGCGACCGGCGTCCACGGCGCCAACCGGCTGGCCTCCAACTCGCTGCTCGAGTGCTTCGTCTTCTCCCACCGCGCGATCGGCCACGGCCTCGATGCGGCGGCGGCAAGCGCCGATCCGGGCCCGCCCCCGGCCCGTCCGCTGGCCCGCGCGCCGCTCCCGGAGCTGCGCCGGCGCATGTGGGACATGGCCGGCCCGGTGCGCGACGAGGAGCGGCTGACGGCGCTGCTGGCGTGGCTGGCCGAGCGGCCCGACTCGAACCCTGCGCTCGTCGCCGTGCTGATCGCGGGCGCCGCCCTGCGCCGCACCGAGAGCCGCGGGGGCCACCTGCGCAGCGACTTCCCCGATCCCGACCCCGACCAGGCCAGGAGCACGACGTGTCCGCCGCTGCACTCGAGAGTCTGATCGACCGCGCGCTGGCGGAGGACGCCGGTCGCGGCGACCCCACCACCGAGGCGACGATCCCCGAGGGCCTGGAAACGATTGCCAGCGTGGTGCTGCGCGAACCCGGGATCGTTTCCGGCCTGGAGGTCGCCCTCGAGGTCGTCCGCCGCCTCGACCCGGACGCCGAGCTCGAGATCCTCGTGCCGGAAGGCACAAGAGTCGAGGGCGCGCCATGCACCGTCGCCACGATCCGGGCGGCCGCCCGGGCCGTGCTCACGGCCGAGCGCACCGCCCTGAACCTCCTGCAGCGGATGTCGGGGATCGCAACCGCGACCGGGCGCTACGTGGACGCGGTCGGCGGCACCGGCGTCGAGATCCTCGACACGCGCAAGACCGTCCCGGGCCTGCGCGAGCTCGACAAGCAGGCCGTCGCCTGCGGCGGCGGGACGAACCACCGCCCCGACCTGGGAGCCGCCATCCTCATCAAGGACAACCACGTCGCCCTCGCCGGCGGCGTCGGCGAGTCGGTGCGCGCCGCGCGGGCGTCCCGGCCCGACCTGCACGTCCAGGCCGAGGCCGACACGCTCGAGCAGGTGCGCGAGGCCATCGCCGCCGGGGCCGACAGCGTCCTGCTCGACAACATGCCGCCCGGCCGGCTGCGCGAGGCCGTTGCGATCGCCGCCGGCCGGGTCAGGCTGGAGGCATCCGGCGGCATCACCCTTGAGACCGTCCGCGCGGTCGCCGAGACCGGCGTCGACGCGATCTCGATCGGAGCGCTCACCCACTCGGTGCGGGCGCTCGACATCTCGCTGGAGGTGCACCCATGCCCACGCTGACCATTGACGCCGTCGGCGCCCTGCAGGAGCAGGTGCGCGCGCTGGCCGCAGAGCGAAACGCCGTCATCCTCGCCCACAACTACCAGCTGCCCGAGGTCCAGGACGTCGCCGACCTGGTGGGCGACTCGCTCGGCCTGTCCCAGGCCGCGGCCCACACCGAGTCGGACGTGATCGCCTTCTGCGGCGTCCACTTCATGGCCGAGACGGCGGCGATCCTCTCACCCGACAAGACGGTGCTGATCCCCGACCTCGACGCCGGCTGCTCGCTCGCCGCCAGCATCGACGCGGCCGCCCTTGCGGCCTGGAAGGCCGAGAACCCCGGCGCAGTGGTCGTCAGCTACGTGAACACGACGGCCGAGGTGAAGGCGCTCTCCGACTACTGCTGCACCTCGGGCAACGCCCGGGCGGTGATCGAGTCCGTCCCCGCCGACCGCGACATCCTCTTCCTGCCGGACATGTTCCTCGGCGCCTACCTGGAGCGGGTCACCGGCCGCAAGATGAAGATCTGGCCGGGCGAGTGCCACGTGCACGCCGGCATCCGCACCGACGACGTGTCCCGGATGCTGGACGAGCGGCCCGGCGCCGACCTGCTGATCCACCCGGAGTGCGGCTGCGCCAGCCAGTGCATGTACGCGGCCGCCCAGGACGCCGCGCTGGCGAAGCGGACGCACGTGTTCTCGACCGAGGGCATGGTGAACCACGTCGCCCGCTCGCCCAAGCGCGACTTCGTCGTCGCCACCGAGACCGGCATCCTGCACCGGCTCACCCGGGAGTCCCCGGACAAGCGGTTCTACGCGATGTCCGAGCGGGCCGTGTGCCGCTACATGAAGATGATCACGCTCGAGAAGCTGCGCGATTCCCTGCGCGACATGCGCCACGTCGTCACGGTCGACGCCGACGTCGCCGCCCGCGCCCGTGGAGCGATCACACGCATGGTCGAGATCGTTTGACGGGTCTGGTGGCGCAAGGGCCGGCGTGCTGATCCTCGTGCCGACCCAGCTCGAGTCGGGCCTGCTCTTCCCCGACGGCCCGCCGGCGCCGCTCGCGGTGTGCGGGTTCGGCCTCGCGGCGGCCGGCGCGGGGGCGGCCCACGCGATCGCGGAGCACCGCGCGGCCGCCGAGGGCGGGGTCATCCTGGTCGGCGCAGCGGGGACGTACGACACGTCGCGACACCCGATCGGCTCCGCCGTGGTCGCGGGCTCGGTGCGCTGCGACGGGATCGGCGCGGGCTCGGGACGAGACCACCGCACCGCCCGCGACCTGGGCTTCGCGGCGGCGGATTCGATCGCCCTCGGGCAGGGCCCGCAGATCCTGTCGGTGGCGACCGCGGCCGGCTCGGCCGGCGAGGCGTCCGGGCGCCGGGAGCGATATCCGGCCGCAGCCGGGGAGGAGATGGAGGGCTACGCTGTCGCAGTGGCCACCGGGCTCTTCGACGTCGAGCTGACCATCGTCCGCGGCTTCTCGAACGTCGCGGGCGATCGCGACCGGGCCGGATGGCGGATGCAGGAGGCGCTCGCCGCGGCCGCGGACATCGTGCGCGGGCTGGCCGGATGAAGCTGCGACTCGGCCTCTCCACCTGCCCGAACGACACCTTCGCGTTCCACGCCATCCTGGAGCGGCGGATCGACCTGCGCGGGCTCGAGTTCGAGCCGGAGCTGCTCGACGTCCAGCAGCTGAACGACGGCCTCTTCGCCGGCCGCTACGACATCTCCAAGGCGAGCTTCCACGCGGCGCTTCTGCTCGCGAACGACTACGGCGTCGTCCGGGCCGGCTCGGCCCTCGGCTTCGGCGTCGGGCCGTTGCTCGTTGCCGCTCGGCCGGAGGTCCACCCTGGGCCGGACGCGCGGGTGCTCTGCCCCGGCCCGACGACCACCGCGACGCTCCTCTACCGCTGCCTGCACCCGGACGGCGGCGCGGTCGACCACACGGTGTTCTCCGACATCGGCGCCGTCCTGCGCCGGGGGGACGCCGACCTCGGCGTGCTCATCCACGAGGGCCGGCTCACCTACGAGCGCGACGGCCTCATGCTGATCGAGGACCTCGGGGCATCGTTCGAGCGGCTCGCGCAGGCGCCGATCCCGCTGGGAGGCATCCTGGCGAGCCTCGCGCTCCCCGACGATGTCGTCGAGCGGTTCACGGCCGTCCTGCGCGACTCGATCGCCTACGGCTGGGCCAACCGTGAGGACGTCCTCGGCACCATCCGCCGCCACGCCCAGGAGCTGGGCGAGGACGTGATCTGGCCCTACGTCGCGCTCTACGTCAACGACCACACCGTCGACCTCGGTGACGACGGCATCCGCGCCCTCGAGACGCTCGAGCGCACGGCCGCAGCCGCCGGTGCACTGCCGGCCGGGACGGCGCCGCTGCGCGTGTTCGGCCCCGCTAGCGGGCCTGCTGCCGCTCGGCCCGCGGAGAGCGGCCGAAGAACCACCGCTCCAGCGGGATCAGCAGCTCGCCTTCGCTGAACGGCTCGATCTCCTGCGGCTTGCCCTCCTCGGCCGACACGTCCAGGTCGGCGTCGACGGCGGCGTTGGCCGCCTCGAGCGCATCGCCCATCTCGTAGCCCTCGAAGACGTAGTCGTCCGGCCGCACGAGCCCATCGTGCCGCTCGGCCAGTCCGACCGCCCTGCCCACCGCCCACAGCGCGCCGGGTTTGCGCTCGATCCAGATCGTGACGACCTCCGCCGCACCGTCGTCGCCCACACCACGGATCGATCGCTCGGCGAACCACTGGGCGCCATTGCCGTTTGCCTGCATCCCGGGCCTCCAAGTCGTCGCGGACTCACAGTCTAGGCGGGACGGAGCCGGGTGGGCAAGGCGCGCGGATATGATCGCGGCTCGATGCGAGAGGCGGCAGCCGCATTCGTCCGCGACGCCGTCCGGCCGGCGGTCGCGGGCTGGGACGAGGCGGGCTCGTACCCGCGCGAGGCGGCAGCCGCGTCGGGTCTCACCGGGCTCTTCTGCCCGCCCGCGCTCGGCGGCGCCGGACTGGCCTATCCGGCCGGGATGGAGGTGTTCGAGGAGCTCGGCCGAGGCGATGCCGCGTTTGCCTTCTCGCTCTCGATGCACAACGCCGTGGCGGCCGTCGTGGCGGGCTGCGACGACGAGGAGCTGCGGGCGGGCTGGGCGGCCGATCTCGTCGCCGGCCGCGCCCTGGGCGGGTTCTCGCTGACCGAGCCGCACGCCGGATCAGACGCGACGGCGATCACGACCCGGGCCCGCGAGGAGGGGGGCGGCTGGCGGGTGACCGGGCGCAAGGCGTGGGTGTCGCTGGCCGGCGAGGCCGACCTCTTCCTGGTGGTGTGCAAGACGGCCGACGGCCCGGGCCACGCGGACGTCGCGGTGCTGGCGGTCGACCGCCGCGCCGAGGGCGTGAGCTTCCCCCGCATCTACCGCAAGGCGGCGTCCGCGTTCCTGCCGATCGGCGAGATGGCGCTCGCGGACGCGCCGGCGACCATGCTCGTGCCGCCGGGGACCGGGATGCGCGCGGCGCTCGGAGCGATCGACGTCGCCCGCTGCGACATCGCCGCGATCGCCTGCGGCCTGCACGCCGAGGCGCTCGACATCGCCCTTCGCTACACCCGCCAGCGGGAGGCGTTCGGGGCGCCGCTGCTGGCCCTCGACACGATGCGCTTCATGCTCGCCGACGTGCTCACCGATCTCGAGGCCGGCCGCCTGCTCTACGCCCGGGCGGCGAGCCTGCTGGGGACGCCGGCGGGGGCGGTTGCGGTCGCCCACGCCAAGCGCTTCTGCCCGGACGCGGCGCTCCGGGCGGCGATCGCGTGCAGCGAGGCGCTCGGCGCCTACGGCTGGCTCGAGGACACGCCGCTCCCGCGCTTCATCAGCCTGGCCAAGATGCTCCAGGTCGTCGACGGGACGGCCGAGATCCAGCGCCTCGTGATCGGGCGCGAGCTCGACCGGATGGCCGCCTCGGAGAGCTAGTTCCCGAAGTCCTCGGGGCTGACGTTCTCGAGGAACTTCTTGAACTCCTCGACGACCTCGGCGGGCTCCTCGGGCTCCTGGCCGAACTCGATCGCGGAGTCGTCGATCACTTGGTCGGCGACGAAGATCTTGGCGTCGGCGCGGACGGCCAGCGCGAGCGCGTCGGACGGCCGCGAGTCGATCTCGACCTCGGAGCCGTCGATGCGCAGGGTGATGCAGGCGTAGAAGGTGTTGTCGCGCAGCTCGGTGACCGCGATCTTCTCGACCTTCGCGTTCAGCTCGCCCAGCATCGAGGTGACCAGGTCGTGCGTCATCGGCCGCGGCGTGGGCGTGCCCTGCAGCTTCATCAGGATGGCCGCGGCCTCGGGGTGGCCGATCCAGATGGGCAGGAACTTGCTTCCGTCGAGGGTTCTGAGCAGCACGATCGGCTGCTTGCCGACCATGTCGAAGGACACCCCGTAGATGCTCATCTCCTGCATCCGAATTTCAGTATAGCCAGGCTCCGGGGAGCCTCATCCGGCGTAGCGGAAGCACTCCGGAGAGTGGTCGTCGGCGATCCCGACGGCCTGCATGAAGGCGTAGCAGACGGTCGGTCCGACGAACCGGAAGCCTGCTCGCTTGAGCGCCTTCGACATGTTCCGCGACTCGGCGGTCTCGGCCGGGACGTCTCCGGGACCGCGGCGCAGCGGCGCTCCGGGGACGAGCCCCCAGAGGAACGCGTCGAGGCTGCCGTGCTCCTCGCGGACGGCGAGGACCGCGTGGGCGTTCGCGATCGCCGACTCGACCTTGAGCCGGTTTCGGACGATGCCCGGGTCGGCCATCAGCCGCTCGACGTCGGCGGGCCCGAACCGGGCCACGGCCTCGGCGTCGAAGCCGGCGAACGCGCTGCGGTAGCCCTCGCGCTTGCGCAGGATGGTCGACCACGAGAGCCCCGCCTGCGCGCCCTCGAGCACGATCATCTCGTAGAGGTGGCGGTCGTCGTGGGAGGGCGTGCCCCACTCCTCGTCGTGATACGCGGCGTAGAGCGGATCGCCGGCGGGCACCCAGCTGCACCTGGGTCGGGTGTCGTCCGCAGCAGCCAATGGGCGATCCTGGATTCGAACCAGGGACCTCCGCCTTATCAGAGCGGCGCTCTAACCGACTGAGCTAATCGCCCCCGCAGGGAGCCCGCATACTACCGCGGTTCACCGACCGTGCAGGGCCGAACAGCGCCAGGACGCCCCGTGCGACGCGTGCTCTGTACGCGACGGCCGGTGCGCGGTCAGTCGGCCCAGGACACCCGGTCCGCGCGGAGCTGGTCGACGATGCGACCGAGCTCGGCGGCGGACGAGAAGTGCAGCTCCACCCGGCCGCCGCGCGACCCCTGCCGCACCGATGCGCGCAGGCCGAGCGACTGCCAGGCGGCGTCGACGGCCAGGTGGGCGAGCTCGTCGTCCATCACGCCCGCGGCCCGCTTCGGCTCACGCTTGGCCGGCTTGGCGGCGCGCTTCGCGGCGGCCTCGCACTCGCGCACCGACCACCCGCGGCTGACGGCGGTGCGGGCCAGGCTCGAGCGCTCGTCCTGCCCGGACGCGAGCAGGAGCGCGCGGCCGTGGCCCTCGGTCAGATCGCCGGCTGAAACGAGCTCGAGGACGTCGTCGGGCAGCTCGAGCAGCCGCATGGTGTTCGCCACCGCCGGCCGGCTCTTGCCGACGCGGCGGGCGATCTCGGTCTGGGTCAGATCGAGCTCGTCTGCGAGGACGGCGTACGCGCGGGCCTGGTCGATCGGGTTCAGGTCTTCGCGGGCGACGTTCTCGGCCAGCGCCAGGATGAGCAGCTCGCGGTCGTCGGCGCTGCGCACGATCGCCGGGACGGTGCGCAGGCCGGCCAGCCGGGCAGCCCGCCAGCGCCGTTCGCCGGCCACGATCTCGTAGCCGTCGCCGACGTCGCGCACGATGATCGGCTGGACGACGCCGTCGGCCTTGACCGACTCGGACAGGCGCTGGATGGCCTCGTCGTCGAACACCCGCCGCGGCTGACGCGGGTTCGGCCGCACCTGGCCGATCTCGAGCTCCACCATCGACGTCGCGCCGGTCGGGAACTCGGCGACGAGGGCGGCCAGGCCGCGGCCGAGGCCGCGGGGACGGCTGGACTCAGCCACGCTCGACCACCTCGAGCGCCGCGCGGTAGTAGGCGTCCGCGCCGGCGGAGGACGAGTCGTAGGCGGTGATCGGGACGCCGTGGCTGGGCGCCTCGGCGAGGCGGATGCTGCGCGGCACGACGGTGTCGAAGACGAGCGGCCCGAAATGGCTTCGCACCTCGCTGGCGACGTCGCTTGCGAGCCGCGTGCGGGCGTCGTACATCGTCAGGAGCACGCCGGTGACGCCGAGGCGCGGGTTGATCCGGGTGCGCACGAGCTCGACGCTCTGGAGCAGCTGGGCCAGGCCCTCGAGTGCGTAGTACTCGCACTGGACGGGCACGATGAGGCGGTTGGCGGCGGCGAGCGCGTTCACGGTCAGCAGGCCGAGCGACGGCGGGCAGTCGACGAACACGTACGGGTACTGCTCCTCGGTGCCGGCGAGCAGGTCGCGCAGGAGCGTGCCCTGCTCGGAGCCGCTCGGCATCTCGACCTGCGCCGCAGCCAGGTCGGGATGCGACGGGACGAGATAGAGGTTCGCGACTGCGGTTTCGAGCACGACCTCGTCCAACGGCTTTCCGTGGAGGAGGTCATACGTGCTCGCGGTGAGCTGCTCCGGCCGGAATCCCAGGCCCGTCGTGGCGTTCGCCTGAGGGTCGAGATCGATCAGGAGCACCGGCGTGCCGGCCTCCGCCACGCACGCCGCCATGTTGATCGCCGTCGTCGTCTTCCCGACACCGCCCTTCTGGTTCGCAAGGGCGTAGACGCGCGCGCTCATGGGCGGGATCGTACCCGCGCAAGCGGATGCTTGGCGGCCATTCCCGGGCGGCGCGGAAACCGCTCCGGGGTCGCCGAGGCCTTGCGCAGGAGCTCCAGGCGCCGGTTCGGGCCGACCGGGATGGTCCCGGCATGCTCGCCGCCGACGGCCGCCGCCGCGTCGGCCAGCGCACCGGGCTCGGTCTCGGCCGTCCACAGAAGCACGTGGCCGTCCACACGGGCCAGGGGCAGGCACAGCTCGGCCGCGACCGGCGGCGGTGCCAGGGCCCGCGCCAGCACCAGGTCGTACGCGTCGCGGCCGCCGGCGCGGGCGAGCTGCTCGGACCGTTCGTTGACGACCTCGCACGGCGCATCCAGAGCCGCCACGCACCGGCGCAGGAACTCGCACTTGATGCCCGTCGCCTCGACCAGATCCACCCGGATCCCCGTGGCGAGCGCGATCGGCAGGCCGGGGCTGCCGCCGCCCGAGCCGACGTCGGCGATGCGCACCGGCGCCAGCCTCTCCACCACCGGCAGGGCCGCCAACGCGTCCTCGACGTGCACGGCCCATGCCCGCTCCCGGTCGCGGATCGAGGTCACCGAGACCGGCGCGGCGAGCAGCAGGTCGCGGTACGCCGCCAGCCGCGGATCGGGGTGTTTCACGTTTTACACCTCGGCGGAATCGCCCTCGGGGAGGACGATGACGTGCCGGTTGGGCTCCACGCCCTCGCTCGAGGTGCCGACGCCGTCCATCTCCTGCAGGTGCAGGTGCACGATCTTGCGCTCGACCGACGTCATCGGCTCGAGCGCCACCGGCCGGCCGCTGCGCATCGCCTCGGCGGCGGCCCGGTCGGCGACGCCGCAGAGGGCGCGCTCGCGCCGCTCCCGGTAGCCCTCGGCATCGACGACCACCTCGACCGATTCGGCCTGGCGGCGGTGGACGACCGCGTTCGCGAGGTACTGGATCGCGTCGATCGTCTGCCCGTGGCGGCCGATGAGCAGGCCCAGGTCGCCGCCGGAGACCGTCCCGGTGACGCGCCCGGACACCTCCTCGATCTCGACGTCCGCGTCGATCCCGAGACCGTGGACGACCCGGCCGAGCAGCTCCCGCACGAGGCCGGCCGCCTCGGAGTCGTCCGGCTCGGGGCCGATCGGCTCGCGGGCCGGCGCCGCCGGCGCCTCCGCCGCGGCCTGGGGCTCGTCGGCGAGCACCGCCACGACCCGCGCCGGCTCGTAGCCGACGCCGAGCAGGCCGCGCTGGCCCTCGGAGACGACGGCGAACTCGACCAGGTCGCGGTCGAGCGCCGGATAGCGCCGCTCGAGCTCGTGCAGCGCCGCCCAGCGCGCCTCGCCCACCGTCTCGCCGGTGGCCTCGACCCGGACGGCCGGCTCGCTCACCGCTTGCGCCCGCCCCGGCGCTGGCCGGAGCGGCGGCCGGACTGCTGCTGCGAGCGACGGCCGCTGCCGCGCCTCGCCGGGGCGGTGCTCGCGGGCTCGTCCGCCTGCTTGCCGTTGCCGGCGCCCGGCTTGGGCTTACCGCCGCCCTTGCTCGCCGCAGCGCCCTTCCCCGAGGAGCCACCCTTGCCGCTCGAGCCCTTGGCGGCCGGCTGCGGGAAGCGGTGGCCCATCGTGCGCTTGATCATGCCCTGCTGCCCGATCGTCCAGAAGTTCGACGTGATCCAGTAGATCATCACGCCGGTCGAGAAGTTGAGGACGAACGGGACGAAGATGATCGGCATCGCCGCCAGCATGTACTTCTGCTGCTTGTCGGTGACGAACGAGAACAGCAGGGTCGAGCCGAGCATCGAGCCGACGTAGAGGGCGATCAGGATGTACTCCTGGGCCGTCGGGAGCTCGTTCAGCTTCACGAAGATGTTCTGGATCCCGAGGAAGCTCACGTCGCCAGTCGGGTGGATGTGGTAGCGCAGGACGGCGTTCAGGGCGATGAAGACGGGGGCCTGCACGAGCAGCGGAAGACAGGAGCCGAACGGGTTGACGTTGTGCTCCTTATAGAGCTGCATGAGCTCCTGCTGCATCTTCTGCTTGTCTTCGCGGGAGGTCTTGCCCTTGTACCGGTTCTGCAGCTGCTTCACCTTGGGCTGCACGACCTGCATCGCCGCCATCGAACGGAACTGGCGGATCGTGAGCGGCAGCATCGCCAGGCGGATCGTGAAGGTGAGCAGCACGATCGACCAGCCCCAGTTCCCGAGCCATTCGTGGTAGTGGTTGAGCAGCCACTCGAGGGCGCTCAGGATCTGGTCCCAGATGACGATGTTGGCGAAGATCACCGCCGCACCACCGGATCGAAGCCGCCCCGCGACCACGGATTGCAGCGCAGCACCCGCCAGACCGCCAGGCCGAGGCCCTTCACGGGGCCGTGGGCGCGGATCGCCTGCTCGGCGTAGTGCGAGCAGGTCGGCTCGTACTTGCACACGCGCGGCGTGATCGACGTCATCGAGACGAAGGGCATGAGCGCGAGCCGCACGACCCGAAGGACGAGGATCAGGGCGCGGGAGATCACCGCGCGACCTCGGCAGACCGGAGCAGGTCGGCCACCTGGTCGCACAGCCAGTCGAACCCCTGCGCCTCGACGGTCGCAGCGATCCCCGGACGGGCGATCAGCACGTAGTCGGTGGCGTCGTGCAGGAGGCCTTCCTCGCGGGCGATCGCCTCGCGCAGCCGGCGCTTCACGCCGTTGCGGTCGACCGCGCCACCGACCCGGCGGGGCACGGCGTAGCCGACACGGGCCTCGCCGCCGTCGTCACGGGCGCGGTAGCGGAGCGTCAGGTAGCGGCCGCCGACGGCGCGTCCCAGCTGGGCGACCGCGTCGAACTCTCCCGCGCGGGACAGGCGGCCACGCCGGTTCGGCGGGAACGGGGCATCGGAGGTCACTGGCTGTCTATGCGGACAGGCGCTTCCGGCCGCGTGCCCGCCGCCGCTTGAGCACGGCCCGCCCGGCGCGGGTGCTCATGCGCTTCCGGAAACCGTGCGTCTTCGCGCGCTTGCGGGTGTTCGGCTGATAGGTGCGCTTCATGGGTGCCCGAGAGTATAGGGCAGCGCCCCGGATCGGCCTCCAACCTCTCAGACAGCGAAAGTGACGCTGTGGAAAGCGTGTCGACTGGCCGTGACCGCCGCGAATGGCAAACCACGCGCAAACGGGCGGTTTCCGGACCCGCGAGCGAGCTTCCAGGGATCTGTCCACAGCTGTGGAGCGTTCTGTGGGCATCCTCGAAATCCCTGCAAAATGCGGGGTTTCCGGGATTTCGCAGACCGCCGTACCGCCTTGCCGCCCGCACGGCCACGGCGTAGACTCGCCGCTCTATGACCTCGGAGCCGGCCGCCGCGTCCCAGACCTGGGACACGATCTCTCAGCGCCTGCGCGAATCCCTCAACGCCAGCACCTTCGCAAACTGGTTCGGCGCGGCCACCCCGGTGGAGCAGGACGCCGACACGCTCGTCGTGGCCGTCCCGAACGAGTTCACGAAGACCTGGATCGAGGGCCACTTCGGCAGCCTCCTGAACGCCGCCGCGGCCGAGCACGACCTGACGCTCGAGCTGCGCGTCGCCGTGTCCGAGGCCGTGGCGGCCGCGAAGGCCGACGCAGCGGCCGAGGACACCGGCACCGAGGAAGGGCCCGTCACGAGCGTCCGCGGGCTGAACCCGCGCTACACGTTCGACCTCTTCGTCATCGGCCCGAGCAACCGCTTCGCCCACGCCGCGGCGCTTGCGGTGGCCGAATCCCCCGCACAGGCCTACAACCCGCTCTTCATCTACGGGTCGACCGGGCTGGGGAAAACGCATCTCCTGCAGGCCGTCGGCCAGTACGTGGCGCAGCAACATCGCGACCTCAGCGTCCGGTATGTGACGACGGAGACCGTTCTGAACGAGTTTGTCGACGCTTTGCGGGACAAAAACACTGCCGGATTCAAAATTCGGTATAGGACGTACGATGTTCTCCTAGTCGACGACATCCAGTTCATTGAAGGCAAGGACACGCTTCAGGAGGAGTTTTTCCACACCTTCAACAGCCTGTACGAGGCCGGCAAGCAGATCATCATCTCCTCCGACCGGCAGCCACGCGAGCTCGCAACGCTCGAGGCGCGGCTGAAATCGCGCTTCGAATGGGGGCTCATCACCGACATCCAGCCGCCCGACCTCGAGACGCGGATCGCCATCCTGCGCAAGAAGGTCGCGACCGATCGCCTGGACGTCGCCGACAAGGACGTGCTCACGTTCATCGCCGACCGGGTGACGTCGAACATTCGCGAGCTCGAGGGCGCGCTCACGCGCGTCATCGCATACGCGTCGCTGACGGGCCGCCCGATCACCGTGAGCGTCGCCGACGAGGTGCTGAAGGATCTCTTCCCCGGCGGCAGCACCCGCGCCATCACGGTGGAGCAGGTGCAGGCGGCCGTCTGCGAGTGGTTCGGCGTGAGCCAGGCCGACCTACGCGGCGACAAGCGGCCCCAATCGATCGCCTACCCGCGCCACATCGCCATGTACCTGTGCCGCGAGCTGACCGACCAGTCGCTCCCCAAGATCGGGGCCAAGTTCGGCGGCCGCGATCACTCGACGGTGATGCACGGCGTGCGCCGCATCGGCGACCTGATCCGGGAGGACCGCGACGTGTTCAACGTCGTGCAGGAGCTCACCGCCCGGATCAAGCGCGGCCGGTGAAAACCGCGCGCGCTTCTGTGTGGACAGCCTGTGCGGTCCTGGGCGTGGACCCCCAGGCTCACCTCGCGAAGGGGCGCTCCGCCGGCCCGGCCTGGGGGACCGGGGGAGAACGAGACCCATGCCGTCCGCAGCCTCGTCCACACTGGGATGCCGCTCCCCGACTCGCGCCCCGGCCTTTTCCCCACCGTCCCCAGCCCCTACTCCTATAACCTCTGAATTGAATTCTCGAAGAACCCGTTGAAGCGGGAGGTCACTGTCCGCGCATGAAAATCGTCTGTTCCCAGGATGACCTGCTCGGCCGGCTGCAGATCGCGGCCCGGGGCGTGTCCCAGCGCTCCACCGTCCAGATCCTCTCCGGCGTGCTCGTGCGCGCCGAGGCGCAGGGCCCGGTGGAGCTGGCCGCCACCGACATGGAGCTCTCCGTGCGCGTCACGGTGCCGGCGCAGGTGCACGAGCCGGGATCGACGGTGCTCCCCGGCCGGCTCCTGCTCGAGATCGTCCGCGCGCTGCCGCAGTCCGAGGTGACGATCGAGCAGACGCCGGGCACGGGTGCCGTGCGTATCGCCTGCGGCTCGAGCGAGTACTCGCTGCACGCCCAGGGCGCCGAGGACTTCCCGCACCTGCCCGAGGCCTCCGGCCCGTCGTTCACGCTCGAGCGCGACTCGTTCGTCTCGACGATCAACTACGTCGCGCGGGCGGCCTCGCGCGACGAGTCCCGCCCCGTGCTGACCGGCATCCTGGTCGAGTTCGGCGACGGCCGGGTCACCATGGCCGCGACCGACAGCTACCGGCTGAGCGTGAAGGAGGCCGTCGTCCCGGGCTCTGGCGGCGATGCCCAGGCGATCGTCCCGGCCCGCGCGCTCGTCGAGCTCGGCCGGATTGCCGCCGCGGTCGACGCGGACAGCATCCACGTGTCGATCGGCGAGAACCAGATCCTCTTCGGCGTCGAGGGCGTGTGGCTCTCGGCCCGCCGCATCGACGGTCAGTTCCCCAACTACCGCCAGCTCCTGCCTCAGGCGTTCGAGCACGAGATTCCCGCCGCCCGCTCCGAGCTGCTCGACGTCGTCCGCCGCACCGCGCTCATGGCGCAGCGGACGCTGCCGCTGCGGCTCGCCTTCGAGCCGGGCAAGCTGACGATCAGCGCGCAGACGCAGGACGTCGGCGAGGCGCACGAGTCGATCCCGGTCGACTTCCACGGCGAGCCGCTCGAGATCGGCTTCAACGCCGAGTTCCTGCGCGACGGGATCGAGAGCGTCGAGGGCGACACGGTGCGGCTGAAGCTCATCAGCCCTCTGCGGCCCGGCCTGGTGCAGGGCGAGGACGGCAGCTTCTCCTACCTGATCATGCCGATCAGGCTCTCCACCTGAGCGGTGCGGGTGACGTCGGTGCGCGGCAGCTGGTTTCGCTGCTATGAGCGCGTCGAGGTGGGCTTCGGCCCCGGCCTGATCGGGGTCGTGGGCCCGAACGGCGCCGGCAAGACGAGCCTCGTCGAGATGATCCACTTCGGGGCGCTGGCCTACTCTCCGCGGACGACGACCGAGGCCCAGGTGGTCGCCTTTGGCCAGGAGGTCACCCGGGTGGAGCTGGAGGCGCGGCTCGCGTCCGGCCCGTCGCGGGTCGAGGTCGGGTTCCGCCCGGGCGAGCCCAAGAAGGTCGTCGTCGACGGCGTGCCGGAGCGCTCCGCCGCCGGCCTGCTCGCGCGCTTCCCGGTGCTCGTCTTCACGCCCGACCGGATCCGGCTCGTCCAGGCCGGGCCGGTGCTGCGGCGCACGTACGTCGACCGCGCGCTCGTGCGGCTGTGGCCCGCGCTCGCCGACGTGCCCGCCGCCTACGCCCGCGCGCTCGCCCAGCGGAACCACCTGCTGCGGCGGCTGCGCGCCGGCCACGGCGACCCCGAGGCGCTCGTCGGCTGGGATGACGTCACCGCCCGCGCCGGCGCGGACCTGGAGGCCGCCCGCGCCCGGCTGTGCGACAAGCTCGCACCGGCGTTTGCGGCCCGGCTCGAGCAGCTGGGCGGCGCGCCGGGTTCCGAGCCGCTGCGGCTGGTCGCGAACACCGAGGCGGGCGACCTGGCGGCGACGCTTCGAGATCGGCGCCGGCGCGACATCGAGCGGGCGGCGACGGGCGCCGGACCGCATCTGGACGATGTCGAGCTGCGCGAGTCCGGCCGCGACCTGCGCCGGTTCGGCTCGCAGGGGGAGCAGCGCCGCGCCCTGCTTGCGCTGATCCTGGCCGAGGCCGACCTGCTCACCTCGGAGCGGGGCGAGCAGCCGCTGCTCCTGCTCGACGACGTCACGGGCGAGTTCGACGCCGAGCGGCGCGCGCTGCTGCTCGACGCCGTCAGCCGCTTCGAGCAGGCGATCGTGACGACCACCGACGAGGCCGACCTGGGCGCGCGCGCCTCCGCGCTCGTGCGGGTGGCGTCCGGGAAGGTGGCTGCGTGAGCGACCTCGAGCGGGTCCGCCCCGAGTCGGTCGTGGGCCGCCGCGGCCCGGCGCCCGATCCCGAGCTCGCGGCCGTGCGCGAGCGCTGGCCGGCGGTCGTCGGCGCGGCGGTCGCCCGCCATGCCGTCCCCGCGCGCATGTCGGCGGGCGGACTCGTCGTCGCCTGCTCGAGCTCGGCGTGGTCGTCGGAGCTCACGATGCTCGCGCCCGCCATCCGCCAGAAGCTGCGCGCCGCCCTCGGCCGGGAGCTCGACCTGCGCTTCGAGGTGGGCGAGGTGCCGGCACCGGAGCAGCCCCGCCGCGACCCGCTGCCGCCGCTGGACCCGGATGTCGCAAACCGCGCCCGGGAACTGGTCGCAGACGTGCCCTCGGCGGAGCTTGCGGCCAGTCTCGAGCGCGCGATCGGCCGCACGCTGCGCGGCTGATTTGTGACACCTTCGGGGCGTCTTCGCCGGCCGGATCCGACACCTGCCTCTGGTACACTGCGGGTAGCCCATTTTCCGCCTATTCAAGCGGGTTTCGTTTGACTGAATCTGGTTACGACGCCAAAGACATCACCGTTCTCGAGGGCCTCGAGGCCGTACGCCGCCGACCCGGCATGTACATCGGCTCCACGGGCCCTCGCGGTCTTCATCACCTGGTCTACGAGGTGGTGGACAACAGCGTCGACGAAGCTCTGCAGGGCCGCTGCGATCACATCCGGGTCGACCTCGCTCCCGACGGCCGCGTGACGGTCTCCGACAACGGCAGCGGCATCCCCGTGGCCGTCATGCCGGAGCTCGGACTGCCGGCGGCCGAGGTCGTGATGACGAAGCTGCACGCCGGGGGCAAGTTCGGCGGCGGCGGCTACAAGGTTTCCGGCGGCCTGCACGGCGTCGGCATCTCGGTCGTGAACGCCCTGTCGGAGGAGCTCCTGCTCGAGATCAAGCGCGACGGCCACGTCTGGCGCCAGCGCTACGAGCGCGGCGAGCCGATGACCAAGCTCGAGAAGGCCGAGAAGACCGGCGAGACCGGCACGACGATCACGTTCCTGCCCGACGGCGGCATCTTCGAGGAGACCGACTTCGCGTTCGAGACCCTCAGCCAGCGCCTGCGCGAGATGGCCTTCCTGACGAAGGGCCTGCGCATCGAGCTGATCGACGAGCGCGCCGGCGGCGAGCGTGCCGACTTCAAATACGAGGGCGGCATCCGCGACTTCATCGAGTTCGTGAACGCGACGAAGGAGCCCGTCCACAAGGACGTCATCTACTTCGAGAGCGAGGGCGGGGACGGCGAGGTCGAGGTGGCGATGCAGTGGAACAACTCCTACGTCGAGTCCACCTTCTCGTTCGCGAACAACATCAACACGCACGAGGGCGGCACCCACCTGTCCGGCTTCAAGGCGGCGCTCACGCGCACGCTGAACGAGTACGCGCGCAACAAGGGCCTGCTGAAGGAGAAGGACGAGGAGCTGACCGGCGACGACTGCCGCGAGGGCCTCGCCGCCATCGTCTCGGTGAAGCTGCAGGAGCCGCAGTTCGAGGGCCAGACGAAGACGAAGCTCGGCAACCCGTCCATGCGCGGCGTCGTCCAGTCGGCGTGCAACGCGCGCCTGAACGAGTACCTCGAGGAGCATCCCAACGAGGCCCGCGCGATCGTGAACAAGCTCATCGCCGCCAGCCGTGCCCGCCAGGCGGCGCGCAAGGCCCGCGAGCTGATCCGGCGAAAGACCGCGCTCGGCGGCGGCGGCCTGCCCGGCAAGCTGGCCGACTGCTCCGTCCGCGATCCCGCGTCGGCCGAGCTCTACCTGGTCGAGGGCGACAGCGCCGGCGGCAGCGCCGTCGAGGCGCGCGACCGCAGCTTCCAGGCCATCCTGCCGCTGCGCGGGAAGATCATCAACGTCGAGAAGGCGCGCATCAACAAGGTGCTCTCGAACAACGAGATCCAGGCGATGATCACCGCCGTCGGCACCGGCATCGGCGAGGAGTTCAACCTCGAGGGCGCCCGCTACCACAAGATCGTCGTCACCTGCGACGCGGACGTCGACGGCGCCCACATCCGCACGCTGATCCTGACGTTCCTCTTCCGGCACATGACCGAGCTGATCGAGGCCGGCTACGTCTACATCGCCCAGCCGCCGCTCTACAAGCTGCGGGTCGGCTCCGACGACCGCTACTTCGAGAAGGAGCTCCAGCTCGAGGACTGGCTGATGCGCGAGCGCCTGGCCAAGGTCGAGGTGGCCGATCGCACCGGCGAGCCGTCGCGGCTGACCGAGGCCCGGCTGCAGCGGCTCCAGCGAACGGTCAAGGAGTACGAGGGCTGGGCGTCCAAGCTGCGCGAGCAGTTCGGCAACACCGCGGTCTCCTACGCCAAGGATCACCGTCTGATCGAGCACGACATCACGTCGGTCGAGGAGCTCGAGCGCTACTTCGCCGAGCAGGTGCCCGACGAGGAGCTGCACCGGGTCGAGGTCGTCGGCCGCGAAGAGGGCGGCCTGCGCGTGCGCATCATCGAGAAGGCGACCGGCGCCGCGCAGACGACGGTCGTGCCGCTCGAGCTGTTCTCCAGCCCCGGCTACCAGAGCCTGCGCAGCACGCACGCCCGGCTGGTCGAGCTGACCGGCCCGCCGCCCTTCACGGTGCGCATGGGCAAGCTGGCCGAGGATGTGCACACCTTCGAGGCGCTGCGGCCCGTGATCCTCGAGATGGCCAAGGAGGGCCTGAACCTGCAGCGGTTCAAGGGCCTCGGCGAGATGAACCCGGAGCAGCTCTGGGAGACGACGATGAACCCCGAGAACCGGGTGCTGAAGAAGGTCTCCGTCGACGACGCGGCGGCGGCCGACCAGATGTTCACCATGCTCATGGGCGACCGGGTGGAGCCGCGCCGCGACTTCATCGAACGCAATGCCCGCGACGTGAAATTCCTTGACGTCTGAGGTGAGAGGCCCGATCGATGGCGATTGACACGCTGGGCGGCGGGAGGATCGAGCCGCAGGACCTCGCGGAGGAGATGCGCACGAGCTACCTCGATTACGCGATGAGCGTGATCGTGTCTCGTGCCCTGCCGGACGTCCGCGACGGCCTGAAGCCGGTGCACCGGCGCGTGTTGCACTCGATGAACGAGGCCGGCCTCCAGCCCGGCCGGCCGTACTCGAAGTGCTCGCGCGTCGTCGGCGACGTGCTCGGCAAGTACCACCCGCACTCGGACACGGCCGCCTACGACACGCTCGTACGGCTGGCGCAGTGGTTCTCGCTGCGCTATCCGCTCGTCGACGGTCAGGGCAACTTCGGAAACCAGGACGGCTGGCCGGCGGCGGCCATGCGCTACACGGAGTGCCGCCTCGACAAGCTGGCCGTCGAGCTGCTGCGCGACCTCGACTCGGACACCGTCGACTTCCAGCCGAACTACGACGGCCGCCATCGCGAGCCGACCGTCCTCCCGGCCCGCTTCCCCAACCTGCTCGTGAACGGCTCGGCCGGCATCGCCGTCGGCATGGCCACCAACATCCCGCCGCACAACCTGGCCGAGACGATCGATGCGACCGTCGCCCTGATCGACAACCCGGAGGCCGGCATCGACGAGCTGATGACGCACGTGAAGGGCCCCGACTTCCCCACCGGCGCCACGATCATGGGCATGAGCGGCATCCGCGAGGCCTACGAGACCGGCCGCGGCCGCGTCGTCATGCGCGCCAAGGTGCACACGGAAGACCTGCGCGGCGGCCGCACGGCGCTGATCGTCACCGAGGTGCCCTACCAGGTGAAGCGCGACGGCGACGACGGCCTCGTCCGCAAGATCGCCGATCTGGTCAACGACAAGGTGATCCCCGAGATCGCCGACGTCAACAACCACTCCGACCGCAACGGCACCCGGATCACGATCGAGCTCAAGCGCGACGCCATCCCCAAGGTCGTCTTGAACAAGCTGTTCAAGCACACGCCGCTGCAGAGCACCTTCGGCGTGAACATGGTCGCGCTGGTCGACGGCGTCCCGCGCACGCTCTCGCTGAAGCAGATGCTCGTGCACTACATCGACCATCAGAAGGAGGTCGTCACCCGCCGCACCAAGTTCGAGCTCGACCGGGCCGAGCGGCGGGCGCACGTGCTCGAGGGCTACCTGATCGCGCTCGACAACCTCGACGCCGTGATCGCCCTCATCCGCGCCGCCGACGACGTCGACGCGGCCCGGGCAGAGCTGATGGAGCGGTTCGAGCTGACCGAGATCCAGGCGCAGGCGATCCTCGACATGCGCCTGCGGGCACTCACCGGCCTCGAGCGCAAGCGCATCCAGGAGGAGCACGCCGACCTGATGGAGCGCATCGCCGAGCTGCGCGGCATCCTCGCCGACGAGACCCGCCTCATGTCCGTCATCCGCGAGGAGCTCGAAGAGGTGCGCCAGCAGTTCCGCGACGACCGCCGCACCGAGATCCTGCCGGCCGAGGGCGAGATCGACCTCGAGCAGCTGATCGCCGAGGAGGACATGGTCATCTCGATCACGCGCTCAGGCTATATCAAGCGGCTGGCGCTCACGGCCTACCGCGTCCAGGGTCGCGGCGGGGTCGGCGTGATGGGCATGGACACCAAGGAGGACGACTACATCGAGCACCTGTTCGTCGCCTCCACGCACGACTACCTGCTGTTCTTCACGACGGTCGGCAAGGTCTACCGGGTGAAGGTGCACGAGCTCCCGACCGGCAACCGCCAGTCCAAGGGCCGCGCGCTCGTGAACGTGCTGCCGCTGCGCCAGGACGAGAAGGTGCGCGCCGTCATCGACACGCGCGACTACGGCGAGGGCCGCTACCTGCTCTTCGGGACGCGCAACGGCGTCGTCAAGAAGACGGAGTTCAAGGCCTACGACACCGTGCTTCGGGCCGACGGCATCATCGCGCTCAAGGTGCGCGAGGGCGACGAGTTGATCGGCGTACGCCTGACCGACGGCGACGACGACGTGCTGATGGTGTCGCGCAACGGCCAGGCCGTGCGCTACTCCGAGAAGGACGTCCGGCCGATGGGCCGCGACGCGACCGGCGTCGCCGGCATGAAGCTGCGCAAGGGCGACGAGGTGATCGCGGTCGAGATCGCCCGCGACGAGCAGGACCTGCTCGTCGTCACCGAGAACGGCTTCGGCAAGCGCACCCGGGTCGAGGAGTACCCGACCAAGGGCCGCGGCACGATGGGCGTCCTCACGATCCGTTACACCGAGGCTCGCGGGCGCCTGGCCGGGGCGATGATCGTCCGCGACGGCTACGAGGTGATGCTGATCAGCCGTGAGGGCACGATCATCCGCACCGCCGTCGAGGGGATCTCGCGCATGGGCCGGCCCACGCAGGGCGTGCGGCTGATGAACCTGCGCGGCGACGACACCGTGGGCAGCATCGCCCGCGTGACCGAGCCACAGGCGCCGGACGACCCGCAGACCGAGCTCGACGTGGAGAACGGCGATATCCCGGGTGACGCGTCAGAGGAGCCGCCGAGCGCCGACGGTGACGGCGCGGCGCCGGCCGAGTAGCCCTGGCCGGCGGTTCGCAGCTCGCGGGCGGCGACGTCGGGGTCGACGATGTTGACCCAGATCCCGGCGCCGAGCTCGACCGACGCCGCCACGGCCAGCCGCGGCCAGATCTCGACGTGCCAGTGGAACGGGTCGTCGCCGCGCAGGGGCTGCGCGTGCAGGACGGCGTTCCACGCCAGCCCCTCGCCGAGGACGGCGCGCAGGCCGCGGGCGGCGTGGAGGAGCGCGTCGGCCAGGGCCGCCGGTTCGGCCGGCTCGCCGGCGTGGACGTCGGGCGCGATCCAGAGCTCGTAGGCGAACCGGCTCCAGCGCGGCGCGAACGTGCGCAGCCCGTCGGCGCGGCGGATGGTGCGGTCGTCCTCGGCACGCAGCGCGGTGCACAGGGCGCACGCGCCGGCGAACGCCGGCAGCTCGTCGGCAACCGCCGGGGGGACATGGTCGAACGGCACGAGCTGGGAGTGGGAGTGGTCGAGGGAGGCGCCGGCCGCCGGGCCCTCGTTGATCGCCGCCAGCAGGTAGGCGGCGCCGGCCGCGCGGTGATGCGCCCGGCGCAGCTTCCAGGCGGCGAGCGCCTCGCGGACGACGTGGTCGGGCAGGTCGGCGAACGCCGTCACGTGGTCGGGGCCGTGGATCACGACCTCCTGGCCGGGGATGGCCGGGAACTTGTTCGGGACGACGCGCACCGTCCATCCGGGCGTGTCGGCCTGCGCCGACGCGCGGCCGAGTGCGAGCACCTCGGGCGGGGTCATCGTCTCGTGGCCCTCGCAGAACGGGCAGGTGGCCGCATCGGCGATGCGGGTCGTGCGGCCGAGCGCCCCCGGCCGGGACGACCTGCCCGGAGCGACGACCACCGGCACCCCCGTGAGGGGGCTGCGGCGCAGGTCGAGCGCTATTCGGCGTCCCCTCCGGGCCGCAGCGCGCGCAGCAGGTCGAGCGGCACGGGCAGGATCGTGGACGTGTTGTTGGTGCCCGAGATCTCGAGCAGCGTCTGCAGGTAGCGCAGCTGCAGCGCGATCGGGTGCTCGGCGATCACGGCGGCGGCGTCGGCCAGCTTGGATGAGGCCTGGAACTCGCCCTCGGCGGCGATCACCTTCGCCCGCCGCTCGCGCTCGGCCTCGGCCTGGCGCGCCATCGCCCGCTGCATGCCGGTCGGGATCTCGACGTCCTTCACCTCGACCACGCTCACCTTGATGCCCCACGGCGCGGTCTGCTCGTCGATGATCTGCTGCAGGATCTGGTTGATCTTGTCCCGCTCGGACAGGAGCTCGTCCAGCGTGTGCTGGCCGAGCACGCTGCGCAGGGTCGTCTGCGAGATCTGCGACGTCGCGAGGCCGAAGTCGGCCACCTCGACGATCGCCGCGGTCGGATCGACGACGCGGAAGTAGGCGACGGCGTTCACGCGCACCGGCACGTTGTCGCGCGTGATGACCTCCTGCGGCGGCACGACGAGCGTGATCGTCCGCAGCTCGACCTGCACCATCCGGTCGATGATCGGGATGAGCAGGAAGAGGCCCGGGCCCTTGGGCGCGCCGAGCAGCCGGCCGAGGCGGAAGACGACGCCGCGCTGGTACTCGCGCAGCACCCGCACCGAGCTCGCCAGGAGCCCGATGGCGAAGGCGGCGAGCACCGCCACGACGATGATCGGGGCGAGCGAGGTGAGCAGGATCACGTGGTGACTCCTTCGGTGGTGGGTGCGGGCGCCGGGGTGACCCGCAGCGTAAGCCCGTCGACGGATTCGACGACGACCTCGCGTCCGGCTTCGACGTCGTCGCCGGCCGTCTCGGCCTGCCACAGCTCGCCGTGCAGGTACACCTGCCCGTGCGGCTGCAGCCGGGTGCGGACGACGGCGGTGCGGCCGATCAGCGCGACCGCGCCGCCGCCGGAGGTGACCGGCGAGTGGCGGGCTGCGACGACCTTGGTGGCGACGAAGGCCAGCAGCACGCCGGCGACGACGCTCATCCCGATCACCAGGAACGGGCTCACGCCCTCGCCCGGCGTGCGGAAGAGCATGAGGCCTCCGGCCGCGATCGCGATCACGCCGGAGATGCCCATCAGGCCGTGCGCGGACACCCATGCCTCCATGCCGAGCAGCACCACCCCGAAGATCATGAGGACGACGCCGGCCAGGTTGATCGAGACGACCGAGAAGCCGAAGAGCGCCAGGATCAGCGAGACGGCGCCGAGCGTCCCCGGCAGGATCACGCCCGGGTGGAAGACCTCGTAGGCGATGCCCATGATCCCCGCCAGGAAGAGCAGGTAGAGCAGGTTCGGGTTGATCAGGATGTCGAGCAGCCGCAGCGTCCAGGGCATGTCGATCGTCTCGATGCGCGCGTCGCCGGTGTGCAGAACGATCGGCTTCTGCTTGTAGTACGTGGTCGTCCCGTCGATCTGGCCGAGCAGCACGGGAAGGCTGCGGGCGACGTTCTCGATCAGGTTCTTGTGCAGGGCCTGGGAGGCCGTGAACTCGCTGGCGTTCGTCACCATCAGCCGGGCCGCATGGGCGTTGCGCCCGTGCGAGTTGGCCAGGCTGGTGATCTGGGCGACGGCGTCGTGGATCACCTTGCGGCGCAGATCGGAGCCCAGGTTCTGGCCGGACGCGTCGATCGGCGTGGCCGCGCCGATGTGCGTCGTCGGGGCCATCGCGGCCAGGTCGGAGCCCATCGTGATGAAGGCGCCGGCGGACGCCGCCCGGGCGCCCTCGGGCGAGACGTAGACGATCACCGCCACCTTGGATGCGAGCTCGGCATGGATGATCTGGTTCATCGAGTCCGAGTCGCCGCCGGGCGTGTCCATGAGGATCACAAGCGCCGCGGCGTGGTCGCTCTCGGCCTTCGAGATCGAGTCCTTGACGAAGTTCGCCGAGACGGGGTTGATCTCGGTGTCGAGGCGCATCGCCAGCACCAGCGGCTGGTCGCCCGCCGCCCTCGCCGGCCCGGCCGTCGTCGCTCCGGCGACGAGCGCCAGGGCCGCCACCGCCGCGATCAGGATCCGTCTTGGCACTCGGCCTCCGTGTCAAGGGAAGTGTAGTCACCGCCGTCTTCGCCCACGAGAACGGCGGTCACCTCGGCCGACGTGTGCGCGCGGCCGGCGACCACGAGCCGGCCGTGCTCGTCGACGCCCGTGCTCTCGCCGCTTGCGCCACCGGCCAGCTCGACCCGGCGGCCGCGCAGCTCGTCCCGCTCGAGGCCGGTGAACCCCTCCTGCTCGAAGCGCGTGTAGCGGGCCTCGATCGAGGCCACGAGGTCGGCCAGGAGCTGGGCCCGGTCGACCGGCGCGCCGCGCAGGATCCGCAGCGACGTCGCCCGCACCCGGGCGCCGGGTGGGAGCTCGGCGGCGGCGTGGTTCGCGTTCACGCCGACGCCGACCACCAGCCGGCCCTCGCGCAGCTCGGCGAGCACCCCGGCCAGCTTCTGCCCGCCCACGACGACGTCGTTCGGCCAGCGCACCTGCGCCTCCGGCCAGCAGGCCTCGCACACGGCCTCGGCGACCACCAGGCCGAACGGCGGCAGCCGCTCCGCCGGCGTCCGCGGCTCGAGCGCGAGCGAGAAGAGCACGCCCGCGCCCCACGGGCTGATCCACTGCCGCCCCAGCCGGCCGCGGCCCGCGGTCTGCTGCTCGCACGACGCCACGGCCCCCTCTGCGAGCCCGCGCACGAGCTCCTGGGTGCTGGGGCAGCTGGGGCGATAGATGTAGGGATGGCCAAACCGGCCCCGAAACAGCGGCGAGACGGCTTCGGGCCGGAGCGAGTCCTCCACGTCATCACTAGAATACTGCGCCCATGTTCCCGCAACCCAAACGCGCCGAGGCGCGTCTGACGTTCCGTGATCGGGTACGTGACCGGCCGGCGTATGAATCCCTCTCCGACCTGGTGCTCGCGATACGCGCCAAGGACGGCGACGAGCGCGCGCTCGAGGCGCTCGTCGAGCGGCATGCGCCGGGCGTTCGCCGGCTGACCGCCTACCTGCTCGCGGACACCCAGGATGCGGAGGACGCCGCCCAGGAGGCGCTGGCCAAGCTGTGCACGCGGATCGGACAGTTCAGGGGGGAGGCCCGGTTCCAGACCTGGCTGCACAGCCTGGTGGCGAACACCTGCCGCGACCTGGCCGTGCGCCAGCGCCGCCGCCGCCACCAGCCCCTCGACGCCGTGCCGGAGTCGCCGGCGGCCGAGGTGCCGGAGGACGTGGCGGTGCAGCGCGAGCAGCGCGCCGAGCTGCGGGCCTGCATGGCGAGCCTCTCGGAAGTCCAGCGCCGCGTGCTCGTGATGAAGGACGTGCTCTCGCTCTCCTACGAGCAGATCGCCGAGGCGATGGACATGCCCGTCGGCACGGTGAAGTGCCACGCCCACCGCGGCCGCCTGCGCATGCGCGACGCCATGGCGCCCGGGCTCGCGGCGGCCGGTCTGTGACGGCCCCGATCGATCGCGACGGCATCCGCGCGATCATTCCCCACCGCGAGCCGTTCCTGCTCGTGGACGAGGTGACCGAGCTCGATCCGGGGGTGCGCGCCGCCGGGCGCTACCTGGTGAAGCCCGACGACTGGTATCTGGCCGGCCACTTCCCCGGCAACCCGATCATGCCGGGCGTGCTCCAGGTCGAGGCGCTGGCCCAGCTCGGCGCCGTCTGCGGCCTCGCCCATCCCGGCTTCGCCGGCAAGCTGGCGCTCTTCGCGGGGATCGACGACGTGCGCTTCAAGCGCATCGTGCGGCCCGGCGACGTGCTCGACCTCGAGTGCCGGATCACCCGCCTCCGCGGTCCGATCGGCAAGGCCGACGCGAGCGCGCACGTCGGCGGCGAGCTGGCCTGCCGGGCGGCGCTCACCTTCGCGCTCACGGCGATGGAGGTGGACGCGTGATCACCGCCTGCCGCCGCGGCGTCGAGATGCTCGGCATCGGCTCGTTCGCGCCCGAGCGGGTGGTGACGAACGACGAGCTCGCGACCCGCATCGAGACGAGCGACGAGTGGATCGCGAGCCGCACCGGCATCCGCGAGCGCCGCATCGCCTCCGACACGGAGTCGGCGGCCGACCTCGGCACCGCCGCGGCGCGGCGGGCGCTCGAGGTGGCCGGCATGGAGGCCTCCGACGTCGGCCTGATCGTCGTGGCGACGGCCAGCCCCGACTACTACTTCCCGGCCACCGCGACGCTGATCGGCGAGCGCCTGGGCGCGGCCGGGGTGCCCGGCTACGACCTCTCGGCCGCCTGCACCGGCTTCGTGTTCGCGCTCGCCCAGGCCTACGGCCAGGTCGCCTCCGGGCTGACCGACACGGCGCTTGTCGTCGGTGCGGAGGTGTTCTCGCGGCTGCTCGACTGGGACGACCGCTCGACCTGCGTGCTCTTCGGCGACGGCGCCGGCGCGGTGGTCTTACGCGCGAACGGCTCGAACAGCGGCCTGCTCGGCTTCGAGCTGGGGTCGAACGGCGAGGGCGGCGACCTGCTGAAGGTGGCCGCCGCCGGGCACTCGCGGGCGCCCGCCGCCGGCCCGTACGTGACCATGGACGGCCCCCAGGTCTACAAGTTCGCGACGACCGTCAGCGTGGAGTCGGCCGAACGCGTGCTCGACGCGATCGGCATGACCGTGGACGACGTCGATGTGTTCGTGCCCCACCAGGCCAACCTGCGGATCATCGAGCACGCCGCCCGGCGGTTGGGCATACCGGCCGAGAAGGTCGTGGCGAACGTCGACCGCTACGGCAACACGTCGGCGGCATCCATCCCGATCTGCCTCGACGAGGCGTACCGTTCCGGGCGCATCCGGCCCGGCGACGTCGTGCTGATGGTCGGGTTCGGCGGCGGCCTCTCGTGGGGCTCGTGCGTGATGGAATGGACAATCCCTCTCAAGGAGCGAGGATGAGCAAGGTGGCGTTTTGTTTCCCGGGGCAGGGGAGCCAGCGCGTGGGTATGGGGCGGGACTTCGTGGCCCAGTTCCCCGAGGCCGCGGCGGTGTTCGACGAGGCGTCCGAGGAGCTCGACTTCGACCTGCGCAAGGTGTGCTTCGAGGGGCCGATCGAGGAGCTCTCCCAGACCGAGGTGACCCAGCCCGCGC
The DNA here is from genome assembly GCA_036273515.1 of Gaiellales bacterium. Classification (GTDB taxonomy): domain Bacteria; phylum Actinomycetota; class Thermoleophilia; order Gaiellales; family JAICJC01; genus JAICJC01. Next base: position 31,509 of record DASUHM010000016.1, on the reverse strand, counting down.
TGGTCGCGAGCTCGCTCGCCGCGTTCCGGGCGATCCAGGAGCGGCTCGGCGTCAAGCCGGACGTCGTGGTCGGGCACAGCGTCGGCGAGTACGCGGCCATCGCCGCTGCCGACAGCGTCGGGGTCGGCGTCGTCACGCGGCTCGTGCGCGAGCGCGGCCTGGCGATGGCCGCCTCGAAGGCGCGCGGCGCCATGGCGGCGATCCTCGGCCTCGAGGACGCCGAGGTCGAGCGGCTCTGCCGCGAAACGGGCGACGTGTGGCCTGCCAACTACAACTGCCCTGGCCAGCTCGTCATCTCCGGACGCGAGCACGGCGTCGCCGGCGTGGGCGAGAAGGCCCGCGACCTGGGCGCGAAGGTCGTGCGCCTGCGCGTCTCCGGCGCGTTCCACAGCCCCCTGGTCGAGGACGCCGCCCACCGGCTCGAGCCGGCGCTTCGGTCGGCGAACTTCGGCGAGTTGCGCACCCGGTTCATGTCGACGGTGTCCAGCAAGCTCGAGACGGTCGACCGCGTGCCCGGCCTCCTGGTCGAGCAGATGACGGCGCCGGTGCGCTTCACCCAGTCCGTGCAGGGACTCGTGTCCGACGGCGTGCGCACGTTCGTCGAGGTCGGGCCGGGCGGGGTGCTCTCGGGGCTCGTGAAGCGGATCGACCGCTCGGTGACCGCCGTCTCGGTGGGATCCCCGGAGGACATGAAGGCGGCGGAGGCGAGCCTTGCCGGACCGTGAGCTTCGGGGGCGGGTCGCCCTGGTGACGGGCGGCTCGCGCGGCATCGGCGCGGCCGTGTGCGCCGAGCTGGGCGCGGCCGGGGCCGAGGTGGTCGTGAACTACGCGACCTCGGCGGACGCCGCCGAGGCGGTCTGCGCGGGCATCGGCGCCGCCGGCGGGACCGCGACGGCGGTCGCCGGCGACATCTCGACGCCCGAGGGCGCGGCGGCGCTCGTGAGCCAGGTCGAGTCCGAGGTCGGGCCGATCGCCATCCTCGTCTGCAATGCCGGGATCACGCGCGACAACCTGATCATGAAGCTCTCGGACGACGACTGGCGCGCGGTCGTCGACACGAACCTTGGCGGCGCCTTCTTCACCTGCCGGGCGGTCGCCCGGCCGATGCTGAAGCGGCGGGCCGGCGCGATCGTGACGATGAGCTCGGTGGTCGGCGTGCACGGGAATGCCGGGCAGACGAACTACGCCGCGTCGAAGGCCGGGCTGATCGGCCTCACCAAGGCGCTTGCGAAGGAGCTGGGCGGGCGCGGAATCCGTGTCAACGCGATCGCGCCTGGGTACATCTCGACGGAGCTGACCGACGCGCTGCCCGAGGCCGCCCGCGACGCGATCCTGGGGCAGACGCCGCTCGGCCGGCTCGGTGACCCGGCGGATGTCGCCCGCGCGGTCCGGTTCCTCGTCTCGGACGCGGCGGCCTTCGTGACGGGTGACGTGTTGGCAGTGGACGGGGGGTTGGGGATATGAGCACCAACGGCAGGCGACGGGTCGTGATCACCGGCATGGGCGCGGTCACGCCGAACGGCCTCACGATGGCCGACACCTGGGCGAGCATCCGGGCCGGCAAGTCCGGCGTCGGTCGCGTCGAGGGCTTCGACATGCCCGAGGGAACGGTGAACATCGGCGGCCAGGTGAAGAACTTCGATCCCGCCGAGTACATGGACAAGCGGACGGTGCGCAAGACCGACCGCTTCGCCCATCTGTCCGTCGCAGCGGCGAGCCAGGCAGTCGCCGACGCCGATCTCGACATCGCCGCCGACGCCGCCCGGATCGGCTGCTCGATCGGTACCGGCATCGGCGGGCTGAAGACGCAGGAGGTGGCCCACGCGAAGCTCTTCGACGCGGGCCCCGACCGGCTGAACCCGTTCTGGGTGACCGCGCTGATCGCGAACATGGGCGCCGCCGAGGTGTCGATGGCGCTCGGCACGCGCGGCCCGCTCACCACCGAGTGCACCGCCTGCGCCGCCTCCGGCATGTCGCTCGGGAACGCCACCATGTACATCCGCGCCGGCATGGCCGATGCGATGCTGGCCGGCGGCGTCGAGGCGCCGATCGTGCCGCTCGCGCTGGGCGGGTTCGGCACCATGCGGGCGCTCTCGCGGCGGCTCGACGATCCCGAGGGCGCGAGCCGCCCCTTCGACTCCGGCCGCGACGGCTTCATCCTCTCCGAGGGCTCCGCCGTGCTGGTGCTCGAGGAGCTCGAGCGGGCGCGGAGCCGCGGCGCCCGCATCTACGCCGAGGTGCTCGGATACGGCATGTCCAGCGACGCGCACCACGTCACCGAGCCCGACCCGGTGGGGATGAACCCGGCCCGGGCGATGACGATGGCGATGGAGGACGCAGGCGTCGCGCCGGCCGACATCGGCTATGTGAACGCGCACGGCACGTCCACTCCCGCGGGGGACTCGGCCGAGACGCGGGCGCTCAAGCTGGCCCTCGGCGACGAGGTGGCCGCCCGGGTGCCGGTCTCCTCGACGAAGAGCGAGACCGGCCACCTGCTCGGCGCCACCGGCGCGGTCGAGGTGGCGGTGACGGCGCTCGCGATGCGCGACGGCTTCCTGCCGCCGACGATCAACCTCACCGATCCGGATCCCGAGTGCGATCTCGACTACATCCCCAACGTGGGCCGGGAGGCCGACGTGAAGGTGGCAGTGTCGAACTCGTTCGGCTTCGGCGGGCACAATGCTGTGCTGGTGCTGCGCCGCTGGGACGACGGAGACTGACGGCGGCACCTGGGGGAAACGGCCGTGGCCCAGAACATCAACGTCGACATCAGCCGCTCCGACGAGCCGAACGGCAAGGGCGAGCCGGCGCATCGCACCCGCAACACGTGCCCGACGTGCGCGTCGCACTACCGCGAGGACGAGATGGTGCGCAACCTGCGCGTGTGCACGAACTGCGGCCACCACTTCCCGGTGACGGCGCGGGAGCGGATCGTCCAGCTCGTCGACGAGGGCTCGTTCGCCGAGATCGCCGCCGGCCTGCACTCGTCCGATCCGCTGGCCTTCACCGACAGCAAGCCCTATCCCGAGCGGATCGAAGCGGCCACGCGCACGACCGGCCTGCGCGATGCGGCCGTCGTGGGCGCCGCCGCCATCGGCGGGACGCCCGTGGCCCTCGCCGTGATGGACTTCTCCTTCCTGGGCGGGTCGATGGGCTCGGTGGTGGGCGAGAAGTTCGCCCGGGCCGCCGACCTCGCCCTCGACCGGCGGCTGCCGCTGGTGTCGGTGGCGGCGTCGGGCGGTGCCCGCATGCAGGAGGGCGTGCTCGCCCTGATGCAGATGGCGAAGACGGTCGCGTCGGTCGATGAGCTCCAGGAGGTGGGCCGGCCCTTCATCTCGGTCCTCGTGCACCCGACCACCGGCGGCGTCGCCGCCAGCTTCGCCGCGCTCGGCGACGTCGTCATCGCCGAGCCGGGGGCGCTGCTCTCGTTCTCGGGGCCGCGCGTCGTCAAGCAGACGACCCGGGAGAGCCTGCCCGACGACTTCGGCATGTCCGAGTCGAACTACCGCCACGGCCACGTCGACCTGATCGTGCCGCGGCCGGAGCTGCGCGACATGGTCGCCCGGGTCGCCGCCATCCTGGCCGGCGGCACGCCGTACCGGCCGCCCTCGCTCGTTGGCGAGATCCACCCCGTCGGCGCGATCGGGCGCGCGCTCGCCGGCGTGCGCCGCCGGGTGACGGGCGTGAAGCCGTTCCGGAACGGGGGGCCGGATGTCGACGACTGAGCGCGAGCGGTTCGGGTTCTTCCGCCGCCGCGGCGAGCGCGACGCCTGGCATGCGGTGCAGCTCGCCCGCCACCAGGACCGGCCGTACACGCTGGACTACCTGGACCGGATCTGCGACGACTTCATCGAGCTCCACGGCGACCGCGCCGAGGGCGACGATCCCGCCATCGTGGCCGGGATCGGTTCGTTCCGCGGCCAGTCCGTGGCGTTCGTCGGCCACCAGAAGGGCCGCGACCTCAAGCAGCGCACGTACCGCAACTTCGGCATGCCGAGCCCCGAGGGGTACCGCAAGGCGATGCGGGTCTTCGGCCTGGCGGGCCGGCTCGGGTTCCCGATCGTCACGCTGATCGACACGCCGGGCGCGGCGCCGGGCGTCGGCGCCGAGCAGCGCGGCCAGTCCGGAGCGATCGCCCGCGCGCAGCTGACGCTCATGCGCGTCCCGGTGCCGGTGATCGCCTGCGTGATCGGCGAGGGCTCGTCGGGCGGCGCGCTTGCGATCGGCGTCGCCGACCGGGTGCTCATGCAGCAGAACTCGGTCTACACGGTCATCTCCCCGGAGGGCTGCGCCGCCATCCTGTGGAAGGACGCCGGCGAGGCCAAGCGGGCCGCGGCGGCGCTGCGGCCGACGGCCGAGGCCTGCCTCGCCCTGGGCGTCGTCGACCTGATCGTGCCCGAGCCGTCGGGCGGCGCCCACCGCGACCCCGCCCGGGCGGCGGAGCTGCTCGCCGACGCGATCCAGCTGGAGCTCGAGGTGGTTGCGGCCGTGCCGCCGACGCAGCGCCGCGCCGGGCGGCGGGCCAAGTTCCGCAGCATGGGCGCGTACGAGGAGTAGCTGGCCGGTGACCGGCGCCTCGGCGACGCGACGCCCCAACCGGTTCGAGACGGCGTCCATGGCGGCGGCGGCCGCGTGTGCCGCGGTCGCGGCCGGGCTCGACCTCGGCGCGGCGCCGAACACCGTCGTGTTCCTGGCGTCCGGCCTGGCGCTCTTGACGCTCGCCTGGATCGTCGGGATGGCCACGGAGCAGCTGGGCGAGAGCAGCGGCCCGAAGATCGGCGGCGTCCTGAACGCGACGTTCGGCAACGCCGCGGAGCTGATCATCACCATCTTCGCCATCCGGGCCGGCCAGCTCGAGGTCGCGACGGCGGCCATCACCGGCTCGATCCTCGGGAACACCCTGCTCGTCCTCGGTGCGTCATTCGTCGTCGGCGGCGTCCGCCACGGCACCCAGACCTTCGACCGGCGGGTGGCCGGGATGAACTCGTCCATGCTGGCCCTGGCGGTGATCGGGTTGGGCGTGCCGACGGCCTTCGCGGCGGCGCGCGGGACCGGCCCCGAGGTGCAGACCATCTCCGACGTGACCGCGGCGGTGCTGATCGTCCTCTACGTGCTCAGCCTGGTCTACCTGTTTCGCAGCGGCTCGGGCGCCCACCCGCCGTCGGGCGGCCTGCACTGGACGGCGCGCAGCGCGATCGCCCTCCTGCTCGTAGCCACGACGGCCGTCGCGGTGATCTCGGACGTCTTCGTGGGCACGCTCGAGGGGGTGATCGCCGACGTCGGCATCTCGGCCGCCTTCCTCGGGCTCGTGATCGTGCCGATCGTCGGCAACATCGCCGAGAACATCGTCGCCATCAAGATCGCCTACCAGGACCGGATGGACTTCTCGATGCTCGTCTCCCTGGGCTCGTCGCTGCAGGTGGCGCTCGGGGTCGCGCCCCTGCTCGTCTTCGCCTCGCTCTTCACGGCCCACGAGTTCGACCTCGTCTTCCCGACCATCCAGGTCATCGCCCTCGCCGCCGCCGTCACCATCACGGCGCTCATCGCCTCCGACGGCGAGTCCAACTGGCTCGAGGGCGCCCAGCTCATGGCGGTCTACGTGATCGTCGCGACCGCGTTCTGGTATCTGTGAGCCGGGCCGAGCTGCAGCGCTTCGGCGCGGTGCTCGCCGTGTCCGTCCTGGCAATCGCCCTCCACCTGGCGGGGACGCGCGGCCAGATCGTGTTCGTCGTCGCCTCCGTCGCCCTGGCCGCCCTGGCATGGGCGCTGGCGGAGGGGACCGACCAGGCCGGCGAGAGCGCCGGGCCGCGCGCGTCGGCGCTCCTGAACGCGACGTTCGGGAACCTGCCCGAGGTCGTGATCGTCGTCCTCGCCATCCGGGCCGGCCTCGACGACATCGCCCGGGCCTCGATCATCGGCTCGGTGATCGGCAACATCCTGCTGGTGCTGGGCCTCTCGCTCGTCGTCGGCGGCTGGCGCAACGGCGCCCAGACGTTCAGCGAGAAGGTGGCGGCGACGAACGCGTCGATGCTGATCCTGGGCGTCGCCGGGCTGGGCCTGCCCACCCTCTTCGCCGCGCTCGAGCACGACCCGCAGGCCTCCGAGACCCTGTCCCTGTGGACCGGCGGGGCGCTCGTCGTCGTCTACATCGCCTACCTCTACTACAGCTTCCAGCAGCCGCCCCTGCGCGACTCCGGCGACCCCGGCGGGCTGCGCTGGTCGCCCCTGCAGGCGGTCGGCCTGCTGGCCGTGGCGGCGATCGGCACGGGGGTCGTCTCCGAGGTGCTGGTCGACTCGATCAAGCCGGCGGTCGAGGCGCTCGGCATCCCCCGACCGTTCGTGGGGCTCGTCGTGATCCCCTTCGTCGGCAACGTCGCCGAGCACTTCTCGGCCGTCCGCCTGGCCTACCGCAACCGGCTCGACTTCTCGATGGGGATCGCCTACGGCAGCGGCATCCAGATCGTCCTCGTCGCGTCGGCCGTCGCCGTGCTGGCCGGCGCGCTCGTCGGCAACGACCTGACGCTCGTCTTCGACCCGCTCCAGCTGGCGGCGCTCGCCGCCGCCGCGCTCGGGTCGACGATGATCGCGCGCGGCGGCGAGACGAACTGGCTGGAGGGGCTCCAGCTGCTCACGATCTACCTGGTCGTGGCGGTTGCCGTCTGGCTGCGCTGAACCTCAGCGGATCGGATACCAGCGGCCGTGCACGGCCGGGAGCACCTGGGCGGTCACGAACGCCGGCGTGATCGTCGTGCCGGGCTGGTAGTTGTAGGCGCCGCTCGGCAGCCGGCGGGCGAGCAGCCAGCGGCGGGCGCGGGCGTTGCGCAGGCCGCAGGCATGCCGGGCCTGGATCGCCCACGACGTCGACTGGCTGTCGGCCGCGCTGCCGGGCAGGAGCGCGTACCCGTGCGAGGAGCCCTGCGCGCTGCCCAGGTAGGCGATGCCGCGCGAGATGGCGACGTTCCCGCACCCGACGCCGGCGGCGTGCAGGGCGAGCACGGCCGCAGCGGTGTCGTTCGAGTCCGGCGCGGCCGAGATCGACCAGGCGTAGCCGCCGTTCCGGTGCCGCCGCGAGCGGATGTAGGAGAGCGTCCGGGCAGGCACCGGCGAGCCGGCCGCGCGCAGGGCGAGCACGCCCCAGTAGGTCGAGTTGGCCGCGGAGCCGATGCCGCCGTGGCTGCCGATCTTGCCGCGCAGCGCGGCGACCAGGTTGCGGCCCGCGAACGCCGCCGGGTTCCGGCGGGCGGCGACGATGGCCAGGATGCCCTTCTCGAGGTCGTATGCGTTCGACCACGAGCCCGCCTGCGACGCGAGGTAGGCGATGGCGGTCCTGCCGCCGCTGCGGTGGACGCCGGCCGGCGCGATGCCGGCGGCGCGCAGCCCCATCATGGCCCACTCGGTCACGGTGGCGCTCGGCGTGCCGCTGCCGGACTCCGCGAACCCGCCCGAGGCGGTCTGGCGGGAGAGCAGGTAGTGGGTGGCCGTGGCGGCGTTCGCGGCCGTGGCGGTGGCGAGGAGGAGGGCGAGTGCGGCGACGAGGGTCGTTGTGGTCTTCATGTCTGCTCCAGTGGGACGAAGGTGCCGTGCAGCTTGCGGGCGTAGCGGTCGAGCATGCGGATCAGGGTCGGGCCGGCCACGACGGCCAGAATCACGTTGCCGGCGGCGTGGGCCACGTCGAACCAGATCCCGGTCGAGACGAGGGCGATGAAGGACGTCGAGCCGCCGCCGAGCGACGACCACGCCCAGACGTCCATCAGCCAGTCGAAGAGGAATCCCGCGGCGATGCCGTAGAGGGCCAGCGCGGGCCGGTTGCGCAGGGCCGGGCCGAGCCCCGCCGCGGTCACGCCGACGAGCGCCCAGCCGGCCATCTGCCAGGGCGTCCACGGCCCCTGGCCGAGGAACGCGTTCGATGCGAGCGCCGCCGCCGCGCCGGTGGCGAGGCCGGCCCGCGCGCCGAGGCTGATGCCGGTCACCGCCACGATCATCGTCACCGGCTGGACGTTGGGGACGGCAGCGAAGAGCACCCGTCCTCCCGCCGCGGCGGCAGCCAACGCGGCGACCAGCGCGAGCTCACGGGTGCGGCTGGGGCCGGTCTCGATGGCGACGAGGCCGAGCGCGATCGCGGCCAGCAGCGCCAGCGCGACGGTGTCGCTAGCCATTCGCAGTTCCTTCCACCTGCGACCTTGTGAGCAAATCCTCGGCTGAGGCCGGCCTGGCCCAGGATTCGATCCCTGATCGAGGACGAGGCCTGCGTGGCGGAGGCGTGACCGCGTTCTCGTCGGAGCGCCACCGGCGGTCCGCCACGCCCCCCAAGGAGGGGGCTCGTGGGGGAACCATGGGTTTAAACATGGGCTGCCTCCAGGGGTTCGGTCAGGAATGCGACGGCGTCCGCCTGCGAGGCCCGGCCCAGCGCGAGGCCGAGCTGGGAGACGAAGAAGATGCCCGACGCGAGCAGCGTCCGCGGCGCCCGGTCGGACAGGACGCGGCCGGCCGCCATGCTCGTCACGGTGTCGGCGGCCTCGGCGGCGAAGTCCATGTCGTGGGTGACGACGACGACCGCGGTCCCGTCGGCCGCGAGCGACCGGACCAGCTCGACGAGGGCGAGCTTGCGCAGGCCGTCGACGCCGCGGGTCGGCTCGTCGAGCACGAGCAGCTCGGGCTCCATCACCGTCACGGTCGCGATCGCCAGCCGCTGGCGTTCGCCGCTCGAGAGGTCGCGGGGGTGACGGACGCCGAAGCCGTCGAGGCCGAGGCGGGCGAGCGCGGCGGTCACTCGGCGGTCGCGCTCCGGCCCGGGCACGCCCAGGTTGCGAAGCGCGTAGGCGACCTCGTCGCGGGCGGTGTCGTGGAGCAGGTAGTGGGACGGATCCTGGCCGACGTATCCGGCCCGGTCAGGGGCGGGCTCGATCCGGCCGCGGTCGAGGTCGAGGAGGCCGCACACGGCGCGCGCGAGCGTCGTCTTGCCGGCCCCGTTCTCGCCGATCAGAGCGGTGACGCGACCGCGCTCGAAGGCCGTGGACGTGCCGGCCAGCGCGTCGACGTCGCCGAGCCGCTTGTGCGCCTTGACGGCGCCGGCCGCCGCCTCCGCCGCCGGCAGTGGCGCGGCTGCGGCAGCCGGCGCCGCGGTGACCAGCGCGCGGGCCGCGCGCACGGTCAGCGGCAGCTCGGCGCGGCCCGCGCGGGCGAAGGCCTGCGTCACCGGCGGGAGCATCCACGGCGCGCTCGTCGCGAGCGCCCGGGCCGCAACCGGCGGCGCCGCGTCGACCGTGAGGCGACCGTCCTCCATCGCGATCACGCGGTCGGCCTCGGCGAACAGGCGGCCGGTGCGGTGCTCGGCCAGGACGACGGTGACGCCGCGGTCGCGGTTGATCCGCACGACCAGGCCGAGCAGCTCTTCGGCTGCGACCGGGTCGAGCTGGCTCGTCGGCTCGTCCAGGAGCAGGAGCGGCTGCCCCATCGCGAGCACCGACGCGATGGCAACCCGCTGGGCCTCGCCACCCGAGAGGGCGGCCGCCGGCCGCCCGGCCAGCCCGGCGGCGCCCACCGCGGCCAGCGCCTCGCGGGCGCGGACGGCGATCTCGCCCGCGGGGTAGCCCAGGTTCTCGAGGCCGAACGCGGCCTCGCGGTCGGGCCGGCCCATCACGAGCTGCGACTCCGGGTCCTGGAACACCAGCCCGACGTGGCGGGCCAGCGCGCCCGGCCGGTGCTCGCGCGTGTCGAGGCCCGCGACGCGCACGCGCCCCCGCAGCTCGCCGCCGTGGAAGTGGGGCACGAGGCCGAGCGCCGCCCGCAGGAGCGTCGACTTACCCGATCCCGACCCGCCGACCAGGAGCACGAGCTGCCCCGCCTCGATCTCGAGGTCGATGCCGTCGAGCGCCGGCCGGTCTGCGCCCGGGTAGGCGTAGGAGACGCGCTCGAAGCTCAGCGCGGCCATCGCACCACCGCCGCGGCCGCGCCCAGGAGGGCCAGGAGCAGGCAGGCGCCGGCGATCGCGGCCGGCTGCCACGGGTCGCCCAGCGTGTCGTAGTAGCGGAAGTCGGTCGCGCCGCCGATCAGCGCTCCGGCGACCAGCACGAGCGCGCACCCGCCGATTCCGGCGAGCGCCCGCTCGCGTCCCGTCGTCGCCCGCTCCGGGGCCCGCGTCCGCACCGACGAGCCGTATCCGCGCGCCTCCATCGCCTCGGCCACCGAGAGCGAGCGCTCGAGCGAGCTCGCGAGCAGCGGGCCGAGCAGGCCGGCGGCGGTGCGCGGCTTGCTCATCCGGGCGGCGCGGGTGCGGGCGGCCGTGACGATCCCGCCCGCGTCGCGCTCGAGCGCGGGCAGCATGCGGGTGGCGAGCGCGGCGACCATGGCCGAGCGCGGCGCGACCCGCGAGAACGCGCGCAGCAGGAGGTCGGGGTCGGCCAGCCGCACGAACGCCGCGACGGCCAGGGCCGAGGCGGCCACGCGCATGCCGGCGCCGGCGCCGTAGGCCACCTCCTCCACCGTCACCTGGGTGTCGAGGATCGGGATGTGCGGCCCCTGCCAGAGCACCGTCAGCCCCTGCACCGAGACGAACGGGTTGATCGCGAACACGACCACGCCCGAACCGATCGCCGTGAGCGCGTACAGCCGCCGGGGCGGGGGCGCGGCGGCCAGGAGGAGCGCCGCGCCGATCGTGGCCGCGGCGAGCCAGAGCGGGCTCCACGCCGCGATCGCGGCGAGCAGCGGCGGCCCGGTGACGAGCGCTGCGGGCAGCGGCTTCACGGTCTCCCACCGTAGGCGATCACGTGGCCGGACGCGTCCAGCGCGACGGCGTAGGCGCTGCGCACCGCCCGCGGATCGGCCGCCAGGGTGTGCGCGGCGGCGCAGGCGGCGCCTCGGGTGTCGCCGGCGACGACGACCTGGGCCGACTTGCCCGTCGCGGGGCCCGGTTGCCAGCCGGCGATCACCGCATGCGCGGCCGGGTCGGGTCGCAGCCCGGGGCGGCCGCGGTAGACCATGACGCGGCCGCCGTCGAGCGAGACGGTCAGGCCGCGGCCCTGCCAGACGCCCGCCGAGAGCGACGACGCGGCCTGGGCGAACGTCTCCACCCGCACCGACCAGGCCGAGCTCGTGCGCACGACATGCGCGCCCGCCGCGTGCAGGGCGCCGCGAATCTGCCCGGCGCACGCCGGCCCGGTCACGCTCACCGCCGGTCGGGTGCCGCCGTAGCCGTGCACGAACGGCTCCGGCCAGGCGCCAATTGCCACGGGCACCTGGATCAGGTCGTTCCAGTAGCGATAGTCCCACCACTCCCGGTCGCCCGGATGCAGCAGGTAGTCGGCCGAGCCCACGTTCGCCTGGATGCCGTTCACGAAGTAGAGCCAGGCCATGCCCTGGGACTGGTCGCCGGCGAGCCCGTCGATGGCCCGAACGAAGCGGCCGCCGTAGCTCGTCGACACGTGCGAGACCCGGCGCAGGGCCATGAGCGCCGACTGCCCGGGGGCGGCTCGGGCAGCGGAGAGCGTCCGCTGCCCGAACCCGCGGGTGATCGTGACGGTCGCGGCCCGGGGCCCGCTCGGCGCCTTCGCCAGAGACGTCCCGCAGGCCGCGACCGCCGCGGCCGTCAGGACGAGCCCGAACGCGTGACGTGCACCCATATCGTGCGCGAGCGGATCGCGCCCGCGAGCGTCGCCTTCACCGGGAACGTGCCGGTGTGGGTGAACTGCACCGTCAGGTGGCCGGCCGAGTCGGCCCGCGTCGCGATGCCGCTCACGTTCACCCAGGCGCCGCCCGCTGCCGAGCCGTGGCCGGCGTCGTCCCACTCAGAGACCGTGAACGTCACGGTGGCGCCGCGGGCGATCGTCCGGTTGGCCGGGTCGAGGCCGAGCGTCGGCTCGGTCGCGCCCGTGTCGGGGTCGAAGGTCGTGTAGTAGAAGAGCGCGCTCATCCCGGGCGTCGCCTTCACCGCGCCGGCGCCGATCTGCGACAGCGTGTGCCCGACCTTGAACGCCCAGAAGTGGGTCGCGTCGCCGGGCACGCCCGCGACCGAGTCGACGAAGAACCCGCAGCAGTCGAACCACTCGAGGCCGACGGGGAAGTGCCGGTGCCTGCCGGCCGCCAGGAGCGCGCCGAGCGCGGTCGGCCCGGAGAGCTTGTGGCCGGCGAACGTCCCGGTGATCGGGACCTGCCGGGACTGCGTGACGGTGTGCGCGGGCCCTTCCACCCGCACCTTGACGTGGACGGGTGTGGCTGCGGCCGCGGTCTGGGCGGCGGCCAGGCCGGCGGCCCAGACGGCCACCAGGATGGCCAGGCGGTGGAGGCGAGTTCTCGCCAACGTGTCCTCCTTCCTCGAGAGGCGTCGTCGTTTCGGCGAGCGGCAGGTCTTCTGGCTCGGGCGCGGCTTCCCGGGGTTCCCGGGCCGTCCGGCTGACCTTCCCGGCCTCTCGGCCAGTGGCCACCACATGGTGCGCCGGATGGACGCCCTCACAGCGGCGGGACCGCGCCGGATTCGCACCGGCTTCCCTTCACCGCTCGCGGGGTCGCGAGCATACCAGTTGCGGGCCCCGCGTCCAGCCGGGTCAGCCGCGCTCGAACGCCGGGTAGCAGCCCAGGTAGCCCATCTCGGCGACGTTCTCCTCGAGGGCGCGCAGGGCGGTGGCGACGGCGGCGTCCAGGGGGTGGCCCTCGAGGTCGGCGTAGAACTGGTAGTTCCACGGCCGGCCCGGGATCGGCCGCGACTGCAGCGAGACCATGTTCACTCCGTACCGGGCCAGCGGCTCGATGGCCGAGAGGAGCGCCCCGGGATGGTGGTGCGTGACGAAGCGCACCGCGGTGTGCCAGACGCGGACGCCGTCGCGGTCGATCCGGGTGTGGTTGGCGACGCTGACGAAGCGGGTGTAGTTCTCGGCGTGGTCGGAGACGTCGTTCAGGAGCACGACGAGGCCGAACCGCTCGGCCGCCCGGCGCGACGAGAGCGCGGCCTGGCGTTGGTCGCCCGACTCCGCGACCCGGCGGGCGGCGGTGGCCGTCGACGGCGCCACCTCCGGCAGCGTGTCGGGGAGCGAGGAGAGGAAGCGGCGGCACTGGGCCAGCGCAGCGGGATGGGAGTGCACCCGCGTCAGCGCGTCGATGTTCGTCCCGGCCAGGCCGACCAGGCAGTGCGGCACCGGGATGACGGTCTCGGCCACGATCGCGAGCGGGGCGTGGGCGAGCAGGTCGTAGGTCTCCGGGATCGGCCCGGCGAGAGAGTTCTCGATCGGGAGCACGCCGTATCCGGCGTCGCCCCTGCCGACGGCCCGCACGACGTCCGCCCACGACTTGAGCGACACGAGCTCGGCGTCGGGGTAGAGCCGCGCGCCGGCCTCGGCGGCGTATGCGCCCTCCTCGCCCGGGTAGGCAACCGTCATCGACATTGCTCCTCCATCACGAAAAAAGCCCCCGCGATCTCGCGGAGGCTTCCAAACGGCACGACCTGCTTCGCGTACGCGCTCAGACGCCTCCCGGCGGGGTGGTAAAGGGGAAGGTGAACCGGGCGCGGTACATTGCGCGCCATGCTATCAGAGGACGACCTGGTGGCCGTGATCGCCGCGGTCGCCGGGGCCGGGGGCTCGTGCGTCGACGTTGGGATCGGCGACGACGCGGCCGTCCTCGCCGGTGGCATCGTGGCCTCGACCGACATCCTCGTCGACGGCGTCCACTTCGACTCTGGCCGCCACAGCGTGCGGGACATCGGCCACCGGGCCGCCGCGGCGAGCCTCTCCGACATGGCCGCGATGGGCGCGGAGCCGCTCTGCCTGCTCGCTGCCTTCGGCCTGCCGGAAGGCTTCGAGGACGTCCGCGCGCTGGCGGCGGGGTTGGCCGAGCACGGCGTCCCGCTCTCGGGCGGCGACCTCTCACGCAGCGACCGGCTGCTCGTCTCGGTGACGGCCATCGGCCGCGCAGAGCGGCCCGTGCTGCGCTCCGGCGGGCGCCCGGGCGACCTGCTCGTCGTCACCGGGACGCTGGGCGGCCAGGCCGCCGGCGGCTACACGGCCCGGGTGACGCCGCGGATCGCCGAGGGGCGGGCGCTCGCGGCGGTGGCCACGGCGATGCTCGATCTCTCGGACGGGATCGCCACCGACGCCGGCCGGCTGGCCGCCGCGTCCGGCACCGGCGCGGTGGTCGAGCTCGAGCGGCTCCCGCGCGCGCCGGGGGCGACGGTCGAGCAGGCGGCGGCGGGCGGCGAGGACTACGAGCTGCTGGCGGCCGTGCCGGACGGGGTGGAGCTGCCCGTGCCGGTCACGGTGGTGGGGAGGCTGACCGGCGACGCTGCGGTGCGGCTGCTCGACGCCGAGGGGCGCGAGCGGTCGCTGCGGGGCTGGGACCACTTCGCGTGATCGCGATCCTGGGCGGCCTCGGCGCCGCGGTCTCGTGGGGGCTCTCGACGGTGGTCGCGTCGCGCTCCACGCGCATGATCGGCTCGCAGCAGGCGCTCGCCTACGTGATGCTGCTCGGCCTGGGCGCGCTGGCGGTGCTCGCCCCGGCCTCCGGCCTTCCGCAGCACGCTACCGGCCATGCCTGGGCGTGGGCGGTGCTCGCCGGCGCCGGCTCGGCGGCCGGGCTCTCGATGATGTACCGGGCCGTGCACCTCGGCAAGGTCGGCGTCGTCGCGCCGATCGCGTCGACCGAGGGAGCGCTGGCGGCGGTGTTCGCGATCGCGCTCGGGGAGACGCTGACCGCCGGCGTCGCCGTGTGCCTGATCGTGATCGCCTGCGGGGTGGTCGTCGTCACGATGCGCGGCCACGCCGCCGACGTCCACCTGCGCCCGTCGCTCTACGCGCTCGGCGCCGCCTGCCTCTTCGGCGTGAACCTGGTCGCGAGCGCCCGCGCCGGCGACGCGCTCGGGGCGCTCTGGACGATCTTCGTCGCGCGCATCGTCGGCGTGTCCATGATCGCGCTGCCGCTGCTCCTGCGAGGGCGGCTGCGGCTGCCCGGCGCGGCCTGGTGGCTGGTGTGCTTCTCGGCGACCGCCGAGGTGGTCGGCTACGTCTGCTATGTCACCGGGGCGCACCACGGCGTGGCCATCCCGGCCGTGCTCGGGTCGCAGTTCGCCGCCGTTGCGACCATCGCCTCGTTCGCGATGTTCGGCGAGCGCATCGGACCACGCCAGATGGCCGGAGCGGTCGTGATCGTGGCCGGCGTCAGCGTGCTTGCGGTGCTGCGCGCCTAGGTGTCCTGCCCACACAGGTTGTGAACGCGGCTGATGGGTGGCCGGCCGTCGAGTGAGCTGTGTGGTCTCTGCCGGTTGTAGTAGTCGAGCCAGTATGGCAGTGCGCGGTCTCGGGCGTGGTGGTCGCGGTAGGTGACGCCGTAGGCCCATTCACGGCTCATGGTCTGGTGGAAACGCTCGACCTTGCCGTTGGTGCGGGGCGTGTGGGGCCGGATCCGGAGGTGGCGGATCCCGTGCTGGGCGAGCAGTCGAGCGAGCGACCGGTTGTGGGTGTAGGTCCAGGCGTTGTCGGACATGATCCGCCGCGGCTGTACGCCCAGGGCGGCAAACCAGTCCAGCGCCCGCCCGACGAACGCGGTGACGGTGTCGGCGCGCTGATCGGGGTGCAGCTCGCTGTAGGCCAGGCGGGAGTGGTCATCGACAATGGTATGGGCATACTCATAGCCCCACCGGGCCTGTTTTTCGGCGAAAGTCTTGTCGCGGACTCCGGTGACGGCGTGGCCCGGGCGCAGGAATCGGGCGTAGCGCTTGGTGTCCATATGCAGGAGGTCTCCCGGGCACGGCCACTCGTACCGGCGCGCCGGGTCACGCGCCGCCCGCGGAGCTCGGGAAAGGCCGTGCCGGTGAAGTACCTTCCACACCGTCTGATGTGGGTGACCGACCTCACCCGCGATCAACCGCGGCCCCCACCCGCTGCGCCGCCTGGCCGCGCATATCTGAGCCTGCACGTCGGGCGACAGCACGCGGGGACTGCGATGCGGTCGACTCGACCGGTCAGCCAAACAGGCGAGCGAGCAGCGCTGGGGCTCGCTCGCCTGCCGCCACCGCACCCACCACCGATGCGCCGTCGCCGGCGACACCCCGAACACCGCCGCCGCTTCCCGCAACGACGCGCCCCGTTCAACCGCCGCCACCAGTGCGCGCCGACCAGCAGGTCCGAGCTTGGCGTTACCGTGCACATTCATCCGAGCCTCCCAGGCTGTCTCGTGGCAGAAACAGCCTCACGGGAGGCTCGGATGGAACCCCCAACCGTTCACAACGTCCGTAGGCGGGACACCTAGGCGCTACGCGGCGGTGCCCGTCCAGGCGGACAGCTCGTCCTCGAGCCGCCGGCGCGGGATCGCCCCAATCAGCTTCTTCTGGATCTCGCCGCCGGCGAACACCATCAGCGTCGGGATCGACAGGATGTCGTAGCGGGTGGCCGTCTGCAGGTTGTCGTCGACGTTCAGCTTGGTGAACTTCACCCGGCCTGCGTGGGTCTCGGCGAGCTCGTCCAGGATGGGATCCATCACCCGGCACGGGCCGCACCAGGGCGCCCAGAAATCGACCACGACGGGCCCGTCGGCCCCGATCACCTCGGACTCCCAGGTGGAGTCTGAAACCTCGATCAGCCGTTCGCTCACGCCCGCTGCTCCTGTCTCGAAACCGGAGCTTTTGACTATAGCGGCGGGCGTGACGCGACCAGCGACGTGACGCCGCCCGGCTGGAGCTCGCGGTCGTTCGGCGCGTGGGAGCGGCGCAGGCGCAGCGACGGCACCTTCCACACCGCCTCCGCCACGATGGCAGTCGTCATCTTGCTCGTGCCTGCCGTC
This sequence comes from Gaiellales bacterium, assembly GCA_036273515.1. Classification (GTDB taxonomy): domain Bacteria; phylum Actinomycetota; class Thermoleophilia; order Gaiellales; family JAICJC01; genus JAICJC01. Next base: position 14,748 of record DASUHM010000016.1, on the reverse strand, counting down.
CGGTCGCAGAAGGTGATCGGCACCTCGCGCACCCGGCCGCCCATGCGCAGCGTGCGGTAGGTGAGCTCGATCTGGAAGACGTAGCCCTGGCCGTGCACCGAGTCGAGGTCGGCGTTCTCGAGCACGCGCCGGTGGAAGCACTTGAAGCCGCCGGTTAGGTCGCGCACCGAGACGCCCAGCAGGGTGCGGGCGTAGAGCGAGCCGCCGCGCGAGATCAGCCGCCGGTGAAGCGGCCAGCCCTCCACGCCGCCGCCGGGGACGTAGCGCGATCCCAGCACGAGGTCGGCGTCGGCGGCCGCCTCGAGGAGGCGCGGGATCGCGTCGGGCGGGTGGCTGAGGTCGGCGTCCATCTCGAGGATGTGGGTGTAGTCGCGCTCGAGCGCCCAGCGGAAGCCGTGGACGTACGCCAGGCCGAGCCCGCGCTTGCCCGGCCGGTGCAGGACGTGCACCCAGTCGTGCCGGGCGGCCAGCTCGTCGGCCAGGTCGCCGGTGCCGTCGGGGGAGGCGTCGTCGACCACCAGCATGTCGCCCGGGAACGGGGTGCGGGCGCGCTCGGCCCTGATCGCCTCGACCACCCGCTCCAGGTTGTCGCGCTCGTTGTACGTGGGCAGGACGATCACGAACCTGTTGGGCACCCGGCCACACTAGCATTGGCCTCGTGGAATCTCCGCCGCTCTCCAATGTGGCTATAGCAGAGCGGTTCGAGCTCCTGGGAGACCTGCTCGAGCTCGAGGGGGCGGTGGTCTACCGGATCCTCGCCTACCGCCGGGCGGCCGCGACGCTGCGGGAGACGCCCGAGTCGGTGGCGCGGCTCTCGGCCGAGGGCCGCCTGACCAGCCTGCCGGGCGTCGGCCAGACCATCGCCGACAAGGTGGCCGAGCTGCTCGCGACCGGCGAGATCGGCGCCCTCACGCGGCTGGTCGACCGAAACCCGCCCGGCGCGGTCGCCGTCATGCGGCTCCAGGGCGTCGGGCCGAAGACGGCCAGGCGCATCTTCTCCGAGCTCGGTCTGAAGACCGTCGAGGACGTCCGCGAGGCAGCCACCGGCGGCCGCATCCGGGCGCTCTCCGGCATGGGCGAGAAGACCGAGGCGATCATCCTGGCGGGGCTGGCCGACGGCGGCGACGGGACGGCCCCGGCGCCGCGGCGCTCGATCGCCCGGGCGCGGACGCTGGGCGAGAAGGTGCTCGAAGACCTGCGGGCCTGCGAGGGGGTCATCCGCTGCGAGCTGGCCGGGAGCGTGCGCCGCTACAAGGAGACGAGCAAGGACGTGGATGTGGTGGCGGCCGTCTCCGACCGCATCGCCGCGGCCGACGCGTTCACGGCCGGCGAGTGGGTGGCCGAGATCGTCTCCGGCGGCGACAGCCGCATCACCGCGAGCGCCCACGACGGCACGGTGGTCGAGCTGCGGATGGTGCCGGGAGGCTGCTACGGCAACCTGCTCCAGCACCTGACCGGCTCGAAGGCCCACAACGTCGCCCTGCGCGAGGCGGCCGTGCGCAAGGGGCTCTCGGTGAGCGAGTACGGCATCGAGCACGTCGAGTCGGGCGAGGTGTGGAGCTCCGACGACGAGGCCGAGGTGTACGAGCACCTGGGTCTGCCGTGGATCCCGCCCGAGCTGCGCGAGGGCCGGGGCGAGCTCGAGGCCGCCCGCACGGGCCGGATGCCGGAGCTCGTCGAGATCTCCGATATCCGCGGCGACCTGCACACGCACACCGACTGGAGCGACGGCAAGGCCACGCTCGAGACGATGGTCGAGGCGGCCCGGGCGCGCGGCTACGAGTACCTGAACGTCACCGACCACTCGCCGTCGGTCGGCTTCGGGATGGGGCTCGACGCCGGCCGCCTGCACGCCCAGGTCGAGCGGGTGCGCGCGCTGGCGGAGACGCTCGCGCCCGACTTCACCCTGCTGGTCGGCGCCGAGGTGGACATCCTGCGCGACGGCTCGCTCGACTACTCCGACGAGCTGCTGGCCCAGCTCGACGTGGTCGTCGCGAGCGTCCACGCGTCCCACCGGCTCTCGGCCGGCGATCAGACGAAGCGGGTGTGCGCGGCGCTCGAGAACCCGTACGTCGACGTGCTCGGCCACCCCACCGGACGGCTGATCGGGCGTCGCCGGCCGAACCCGATGGACATGGAGGCCGTGGTGGCGAAGGCGGTGGAGACCGGGACGGCGCTCGAGGTCAGCTCGCAGCCGCACCGGCTCGACCTGAGCGACGCGAACGTGCGCATGGCCGTCGAGGCCGGGGCGCTGCTCGCGATCGACACCGATGCCCACTCGGTGGCCGCGATCGACTACATGCCCTACGGCGTCATGAACGCGCGCCGCGGCTGGACCGGGCCTGACCGCGTCGTGAACACGCGCTCGTGGCCGGAGCTCAGGAAGGTGCTGAAGGCCGGATCGCGCTAGCGCGGAGGCGTGAAGACGACCTCGCCCACGAGGATGTCCGCATCCGAGTCGCGCGCCGCCACCATCACGACGTCGGCCCAGAAGAACTGGCGGCCGAGGGCGTCGAAGACGTCGACGATCCCGGGCTCCGTCTCGCGGAGCTCCTCCGGCTCGACCTCGACCATGATGGTGTCGCCGCGCATCTCTTTCGAGCCTACGCCTCCCGCGGCCGCCCGGCTACGCGGCGGCTGGGTGGTGTTTCTCACCCCACCTCTGCGAGGTGTGTCAGCATCGCGATCACTTCGCGCGGCCCCGAGACGACGGCGTCGGCGGCCTGGATCAGCTGCCGCGGCGCCTCCGCCGAGTTGACGGCGATGCGGATCGTGGCCTCGCGGAACGCGTCCAGGTCGCTGCGGTCGTCACCGACGAAGAGCAGGTGGTCGATCCGCTTTCGGCCCTTCAGGCGCACGACCGCCGCCCCCTTGTCCACGGCGACGGGCGGCCGCACCTCGAGCACCATGCGGCCGAAGTTGTACGCCAGGCCGGCCCGCTCGAGCTTGGGCACGATCTGCGTCTCGAGGTAGCGGCGGGCGTGGTCGGCGCGGGGCGAGTTGCGGTAGTGGATCGTGAACGTGATGCCCTTGTCCTCGACGTGGCAGCCGAGCTCGGGCAGGAGGCCGTCGTTGCGGACGACCTGGAGCGCCTCGTGGATCGCGGGCAGGTACTTCTCGGCCTGCGGGGCGAGATGCACCGCACCGTCGCGCCACACCTCGAGGCCGTGGTTGCCCGAGATCGCGACCGCCTCGACCGGGATGAGCGTGCGCGCCTCGGCGGCCGGGCGGCCGGTCACGCAGCCGACGAGGGCGTAGCGCGACGCAAGGAGCTCGAGGGCGGCCAGCGCCTCCGGGAGCACGCGCGCGTCCTCGGGCACGGGCACGATCGGCGCGAGCGTGCCGTCGATGTCACAGAGCACGGCCCCGCGCCGCGGCTGCGCACGAAGCGGCGCCACGAGGCGGGCGAGGCTGCCGTCCACGGGGCTTACAATACCCGTCGTGTCGCGGCGAACCCTGGCCCTGGTGGGCATCGGATTGGCCGCGGGGTTCCTCTCCGGGGTGCTGGGCATCGGCGGTGGCATCGTGATCGTGCCCCTCCTCGTTGCCCTGGTCGCCTACGCGCCCAAACGAGCGATGGCGACCTCGCTCGCGGCGATCCTCTTCACGGCGGTGGCCGCGGCGGGGTCGCACGCGCAGGCCGGGAACGTCGACTGGTCCGACGCGGCGCTGATCGGCCTGCCGGCGACGGCCGGGGCCGTGCTCGGCGCCTGGGTGCACCAGCGGATCGCCCCGCGCGGCGCGGTGCTGGCCTTCTCCGTCCTGCTCGTCCTGAGCGCCGGGAAGCTGGCCCTGTGAGCCACGACGTCCTCGCGGCGGTGCTCGGCCTCCTGGCGGGGACGCTCTCGGCGCTCTTCGGCGTGGGCGGCGGGGTCGTGTTCGTGCCGACGCTTATCTTCCTGGGCGCGTCCGCCCGCGTCGCCGTCGCCACGTCGCTGGCCGCGATGGTGCCGGTGGTGCTGATGGGCTCGTGGCGGCAGACGAGGTACGGCTCCGTCACATGGCGCGACGCGGTGATCATCGGCGTCGCCTCGGTGCCGACGGCCAAGCTCGGCGAGATCGTGGCCGACTCCCTGCCGAACGACACCCTCCAGCGCCTGTTCGCGGTCGTGCTGGTCGTGACGGCCGTACAGCTCGCGGTGCGTGCGCTCCGCGAATCGCCATCCTGACCGTGGTTCACATGGAGCGCGGGGTCAGACCCCGAACGTCGGCCGTTGCAGATTTGTTGCGCTTCCGTTCGGGGTCTGACCCCGCTGTTAAGCGGAGGGGCGCAAGACCGCGTCGGTCTGGCGCTTGAGGTCCTCCACCACCGCCGGGTCGCGCAGCGTCGTCGTGTCGCCCAGCTCGTGGCCCTCGGCGACGTCCTTCAGCAGCCGGCGCATGATCTTGCCGGAGCGCGTCTTCGGCAGGTCGTCGACGATGATCACGGCCTTGGGCCGGGCGATCTTGCCGATCTTCCGGCCGATCCATTCGCGCAGCTCGGCCGCCAGCTCGTCGCTCGGCTCGCGGCCGGCCCGCAGCAGCACGAAGCACAGGGGCGTCTGGCCGGTCAGCGGGTCGGGCGCGGCCGTCGCCGCCGCCTCGGCCACCGCCGGGTGCTCGACCAGCGTCGACTCGAGCTCGATCGTCGAGAGCCGGTGCCCGGAGACGTTCATGACGTCGTCGACCCGGCCCAGCAGCCAGAAGTCGCCGTCCGCGTCCTGGCGGGCGCCGTCGCCGGGGAAGTACGTGCGGGCGCCGTACTTGGAGAAGTAGTTCGAGACGTAGCGTTCGTCGTCCTGGTAGAGCGTGCGGAACATCCCCGGCCACGGCCGCGTGATCACCAGGTAGCCGCCGCTGCCCTTCGCGACCTCGTTGCCGCCCTCGTCGACGACCGCCGCCCGGATGCCGGGGAACGGCCGCGTGGCCGAGCCCGGCTTGGCGGTCACGAGGCCGGGAAGCGACGAGATCAGGATGCCGCCCGTCTCGGTCTGCCACCACGTGTCGACGATCGGGCAGCGCTCGCCGCCGATGTACTTCCAGTACCACACCCACGCCTCGGGGTTGATCGGCTCGCCGACCGAGCCCAGCAGCCGCAGCGAGCTCAGGTCGTGCCGCGCGGGATGGTCGGGGCCGGCCTTGATGAAGGCGCGGATCAGCGTCGGCGCCGTGTAGTACTGAGTGACGCCGTAGCGCTCGACGATGTCCCAGTGGCGGTCGGGGGCGGGATGCATCGGGTCGCCCTCGTAGAGCACGCCGGTGGTGCAGTTCGCGAGCGGGCCGTAGACGATGTAGCTGTGGCCGGTCACCCAGCCGATGTCGGCCGCGCACCAGTAGACGTCGTCGTCCTTGACGTCGAAGATCCAGCGGTGGGTGAGGGACACGTAGGTGAGGTAGCCGCCGGACGTGTGCACGACCGCCTTCGGCTTCGCCGTCGTCCCCGACGTGTGGAGCGCGAAGAGCATGTGCTCGGCCTCCATCGGCTCCGCCGGGCACGTGTCGGCCTGGCCGTCGACGAACGCGGCCCAGTCGAGGTCGCGGCCGTCCTTCATCGGCACGTCGGCGCCCGTGCGCCGCAGCACCACCATGTGCTCGACGGTGGGCGCGAGTTCGACCGCGGCGTCCGCGGTGACCTTGAGCGGCACGCGCCCGCCCTTGCGCCAGGCCTCGTCCTGCGTGACGAGCAGCTTCGCGCCGGTCGACTCGAGCCGTTCGCCGAGCGCCTCGGCCGAGAACCCGCCGAAGACGACGACGTGCGGCGCACCGATCCGGGCGCAGGCCAGCATCGCCACCGCCAGCTCGGGCACCATGCCCATGTAGAGGCCGACGACGTCGCCCTTCCCGATCCCGAGCCCGCGCAGGGCGTTCGCGAAGCGGCAGACGTCGGCCAGCAGGTCGGCGTAGGTGATCGCGCGGTCGTCCTCGCCCTCGGGCTCGGGGACGAAGTGGTAGGCGACCTTTGCGCCGCGGCCGGCCTCGACGTGGCGGTCGAGGCAGTTGGCGCTGACGTTCAGGGCGCCGTCGGCGAACCAGGTGCAGTGGGGCGGATTCCAGTCGAGCCCCTTCGTGGGCGGCGTCGCCCACGTCAGGGACTCGCTGGTGCGCTTCAGCCAGAAGCCGTCGAGGTCGGCGTCCGCCTCGTCGTAGACGCCGGGATCCGTGGCGACCGCGCCGGATGCGAACTCCGCGGAGGGCGGGAACTCACGCCGCTCCTGCAGCAGGACATCGATGGCGGCCTCGGCCGCCTCGCGGGTCGCCTCAGTCATCGTGGCCTCCTTCCGAGGCCGGCAGGGCCGCCGCTACGCCTCGTACTCGAACTCGTCCTCGTCCCGGCTCAGGATCTTCTTCAGGCCGACCGCAGCGGCACCGGCGACGACCGCGCCGATCACGAGCTTGCGCAGCTTGTGGCTCTTGCGCTTCGTCTTGCCGGTCAGGCGCTCGGCGGTGAGCCGCAGCTCCGTCGCGGCCTTCACGACCTCGTCGGTGACCTGCTTGTTCGTCGCCGCCTTGCGGGCGCCGTCGGACTGGACCTTGCTGTAGATGGTCTTCGCCGAGTCGAGCGCGGTCTTCGCGTGTGCGCGCAGCTCGTCGTCGTCCTTGACGCGGTTGACGATGGGCGTGAGCTGCTCGGCGACCTTGTCAGTGCGAATTTTGGTAGGCATCTGCACCTCCATACGGGGGTTTGCGGCCACACTACCACGATGGATTTCGAAAAGATCCGCACGATCCTGGCCGATCGAGGCGAGCCCGCGTACCGATTCCGGCAGGTCTACGAGGGCGCCACCCGCGGCCTCGCCGGCGGCTACGGCGAGCTGACCGCGCTGCCCGCGGCGCTGCGCGAGCGGCTCTCCGAGGTGGCGCCGCTGCACGAGCTCACCGTCACCGACACGCGCGAGTCGCGCGACGGGACGATCAAGCTCGGGCTCGCCACCGCCGACGGCTTCCCGCTCGAGGCCGTGGTGATGCGGCACCGAAACCGCCGCACCGCCTGCCTCTCGTCGCAGTCCGGCTGCCCGCTCCAGTGCACGTTCTGCGCCACCGGCGCGATGGGCCTCGGCCGCAACCTGACCTCCGGGGAGATCGTCGAGCAGCTGCTCGTCCTGGCCCGGCTCGTGCGTGACTCGGGCGCCGGCCGGATCGGGAACGTCGTGATGATGGGGATGGGCGAGCCGTTTCTGAACTACGACGCGGTGCTCGCCGCCTGCCGCACGATCACCGACCCCGACGGGTACGGCCTGGGCGCCCGCCACGTCGCCATCTCGACGGCCGGCTGGGTGCCGGGGATCGAGCGCCTGGCCTCCGAGCCGCTGCAGCTGCGGCTCGCGCTCTCCTTGCACGCGCCGACCGACGAGCTGCGGACGACGCTGATGCCGGTGACCAAGCGCTTCCCGCTCGCCCGGCTGATGCGCGCCTGCCGCGACTATCGCGCCCGCACCGGCCGCCGTATCTTCGTGGAGTACCTCCTGCTCGACGGCGTCAACGACTCCGCCGCCGAGGCCGCCCAGCTCGCCCGCCTGCTGGGCGTCGGCGAGGGCTTCCACGTGAACCTGATCGCCTACAACCCCACCGCAGCCGGCTACCGCGGCTCCTCCCCCGACCGGGTCGAGGCGTTCGCGGCCGAGCTGCGCCGGCGGGGTGTCGCCTCGAGCTACCGCCGCTCCCACGGCGGCGACATCGAGGCGGCCTGCGGCCAGCTGGCCGTGGCCGGCGCGACGGCTCGGCGCCGGGAGCTGCGGCGCGCGGCGGTACGATAAGCCATGAGTTCCGCCGGCACGATGGACGCCTGGGTGATCCGGCCCGACCGGCTGGGCGACCCGATGCAGGCGATGCAGCTCGAGACGATCGACGTCCCCGAGCCCGGCCCCGGCGAGGTGCGCGTGCGGGTCATGGCCGCCGGCGTGAATTACAACGGCGTGTGGGCGGCGGCCGGCCTGCCGGTCTCGATCTTCCGCTACACGGGCTACGACTTCCACATCGCCGGCTCCGACGCGTCGGGGATCGTCGACGCCGTCGGCCCGGGCGTGACCCGGTGGAAGGAGGGCGACGAGGTCGTCATCCACTGCAACCAGAGCTGCGGCGAGTGCGCCGAGTGCAACGGCCGCGACCCGATGGCCTGCACGCGTCAGCGCATCTGGGCGTACGAGTCGAACTGGGGCAGCTTCGCCGAGCACTGCCTCGTTCAGGCCCAGCAGCTCTTGCCGAAGCCGCCGCGGCTGACGTGGGAGGAGGCGGCGTCGTACGGGCTCACGTACTTCACCGCCTACCGAATGCTGGTCGACCGGGCCCGGATCCGGCCCGGCGACAACGTGCTCGTCTGGGGCGCCGGCGGCGGCCTGGGGACGTTCGCGGTGCAGCTGTGCGCCCTCCACGGGGCGAACGCGATCGCGGTGGTCTCCTCGGACGACAAGGTCGGCCTGGTGCGCGAGCTGGGCGCCGCCGCCGTCCTCGACCGGCGCGAGTTCGCGCTGGCCGACCCCGACACGGGCGAGCGCAACTTCGACGAGATCAAGCGCTTCGGCGGCGCGATCCGCGGCCTCACCGGCGGCGTGGACTGCGACGTCGTCTTCGAGCACGTCGGCGCCGCCACCTTCTTCACGAGCGTCTTCGTCTGCCGCACGTTCGGCACGGTCGTGATCTGCGGGGCGACGTCCGGCTTCCAGCTCGACTTCGACGTGCGCTACCTGTGGATGCGGCAGAAGTCGATCCTCGGCAGCCACTTCGCCAACGCCTACGAGTGCCAGCGGGCCAACCACCTGATCGCGGAGGGCAAGATCCAGCCGGTGCTCTCGAAGGTGTTCCCGTTCGCGGAGTGCCCGGTGCCGCACCAGATGATGAAGTGCAACGAGCACGTCGGCAAGATGGTCGTGCTGGTGGGCGCCGAGCGCGAGGGAGAGGGCCGGCGGGAGTGAGCGAGCGCCGCTTCGCCACACCTGACGACGCCCATCCCGACTACGCCCGCGACCTGGGCGACCCGGGCGAGTTCCCGTTCACGCGCGGCATCCACCGCGACATGTACGCCGGCCGGCCCTGGTCGATCCGCCAGTACGCCGGCTTCGGCACCGCCGACGAGACCAACCGCCGCTTCCGGTTCCTGATCGAGCAGGGCCAGCCGGCGCTCTCGACCGCGTTCGACCTGCCCACCCAGATGGGGATGGACTCCGACGACCCGATGGCCGAGGGTGAGGTCGGCCGCGTCGGCGTCGCCATCGACTCCGTGCGCGACATGGAGGAGGTGTTCGCCGGCATCCCGCTCGACGAGGCGTCGACGTCGATGACGATCAATGCGCCCGCGGCGGCGCTGGTGGCCATGTACTACGTGGCCTGCGAGCGCCAGGGCCGCGACCCGTCGCGCATCCGCGGCACGGCCCAGAACGACGTCCTCAAGGAGTACGTCGCCCGCGGCACCTACATGTACCCGCCACGGCCGTCGCTGCGGCTGGCGGCCGACGTGATCGAGTGGTCGACGACCGCGGCGCCGCGCTTCAACGCGATCTCGCTGTCCGGCTACCACATGCGCGAAGCCGGCTGCACAGCCGCCCAGGAGATGGCCTTCGGGGTCGCGAATGCGATCGCCTACGTGTCTGCGGTGACCGAGCGCGGTGTCGACGTCGACGCCTTCGCGCCCCGGCTCTCGTGGATCTTCAACACGCAGATGGACTTCTTCGAGGAGATCGCCAAGTACCGCGCGCTGCGGCGGCTGTGGGCCCACGTCATGCGCGACCGCTTCGGCGCCCGCGACCCGCGGTCGATGATGCTGCGCACGCACACACAGACCGCCGGCTCGGCCCTCACGCTGCAGCAGCCCGAGAACAACATCGTGCGGGCGGCGGTGCAGGCGCTGGCCGCGGCGCTCGGCGGGGTGCAGTCGATGGCGCTCTCGTGCTTCGACGAGGCGATCGCGATCCCGACGCAACACGCCCAGACGCTCGCGGTGCGCACCCAGCAGATGCTCCAGAACGAGTTCGGGATCACCGACGTCGCCGACCCGATGGGCGGCTCGTGGCACGTCGAGGGGCTGACCGACCGGCTGGAGCGGGAGGCGCGCGAGCTGATCGGCCAGATCGACGACATGGGCGGCGCCGTCGCGGCGATCGAGACCGGCTTCTACCAGCGCGTGATCGCCGACGAGGCCTACGAGCGCGAGCGCCGGGTCGCCTCCGGCGAGGACGTCGTCGTGGGCGTGAACGCGTTCGTCGACGACACGGCCGTTCTGCCCGAGCGCTTCGACGTGCCGCCGCAGCTGGCCGCCGACCAGCGACGGCGCCTGGAGACGCTTCGGGCCGAGCGCGACGGTGCCGCCGTCGCGTCTGCGCTGGCCGCGCTCCAGGGGGCCGCGGCCGGGACCGAGAACCTGATGCCGGCGATCATCGCCGCCGTCTCCGCCGAGGCGACGCTGGGCGAGATCTGCGCCACGCTGCGGTCGCAGTTCGGCGCCTACCGGCCCGCCTCCGCCGCCCAGATCTGACCGGTTCGCCGGGGCCTCTGCGCTATCATCCGCCGCCCGTGAGCGCCGCTCCCGAAATGCCCGGCTCGCTCGCTCGCGCGCTCGAACAGCTCCAGTCCGGCGGGATGGTCGTCGTGTGTGACGACCCCGATCGGGAGGACGAGGGCGACCTCTGCATGGCGGCCGAGCTCGTGACGCCGGAGGCGGTCGCGTTCATGGCCTGCAACGCCCGCGGGCTGATCTGCGTCTCGCTCCCCGAGGAGCGCTGCGACGAGCTCGAGCTGCCGCTGATGGTGCCCGCCAACGACGGCACCGACGCCACCGGCTTCACCGTCTCGATCGAGGCGGCCACCGGCGTGACCACCGGCATCTCGGCCGCCGACCGGGCGCGCACGATCCGGGTCGCCGTCGACCCGGCCACGCGCCCGGCCGACCTCGTCCGGCCCGGCCACGTGTTCCCGCTGCGGGCGCGCCGCCGCGGCGTGCTCGAGCGGCGCGGCCAGACCGAGGCCGCCGTCGACCTGACCCGGCTGGCCGGGCTCACGCCCGGCGGGGTGCTGTGCGAGGTCATGAACGACGACGGCACGATGGCCCGCGGCCGCGAGCTGCAGGCGTTCTGCCGCCGCCACGGCCTCCCGGTCGTGACGGTCGAGCACATCGCCGGCTACGTGCGCAGCCTCGCGCCGGCCGTCACAGCGGTCTAATCGGGGTCAGACCCCGAACGGACCGCGTGACAGTTCTGTGACGCTTTTTGCGTGGGGTCTGACCCCGGTTACGCCGCCGGCGCCGAGTGGTGCTCGGTGATGAGCGCCTTCGCCGCCTCGACGTCGTCGCTTCGGTTCACGCCCAGGCAGGCCACCACCTGGTCGGAGTCGTCCAGGTAGTAGGCGACGAAGTCGTCGGAGTCCATCGAGCCGCGCACGTCGACGCGGCCGCTGCCGGGCCCGACGTACTCGAACCACGTCCAGTCGCCGAGGTCGGAGAAGAAGTAGGGCACGACCGCGTAGGCGCCGTCCTCCTTGCCCGCCCAGGTGCGGCCGACGTAGGAGCCCTGATTGAGAGCGACGTCCCAGTGCTCGATCCGCATCCGCTTCCCGTGGATGACGCTCTGGTAGTTGGCGATGTCGCCGATGGCCCACACGTCGTCGTCCGCGCGCAGGTGCTCGTCGGTCTCGACGCCGTTCGACACCGTGAGGCCCGCGGCCTCGGCGAGCTGCGTGTTCGGTGTCACGCCGATCCCGGCCAGCTTCACGTCGTAGTTCCCGTCGGGGAGCTCCCTCGTCCCCGTGTGCACCTTGACCCCATGCTCCTCCAGGTGGCGCTGGAAGTAGGCCGCCACCTCGGCGCCGAAGAGGTGCTCCCACACGACGTTCTCGGGCACGGCCATGGTCACGTCCCAGCCCTTCATGCGGGCGCTGGCCGCCGCCTCGACGCCGATGAAGCCGCCGCCGATCACGCCCAGGTGGCCCGAGCCGGCGTCGAGCTTCTTCGCGAGCGAGTCGGAGTCGTCGACGGTGCGGATCGCGACGGTGTCGGGAAGCCTGCGCGGCGTCGCGCCGGTCGCGAGGACGAGCTTGCCGTACTCGACCGTGTCGCCGCCGACGGTCACCGTGTGCGCCGACGTGTCGAGGGCCGTCGCCTCGGTGCCGGTGCGGACGTCGACCGACTGCTCCTTCCACCACTCGTCCGGGTGCATGAACACCTCGTCGGGGCCGGCCTCGCCGCGCAGGTAGCCCTTCGTCAGGGGCGGGCGGTGATACGGCGTGTGCGCCTCCCGCGCAACGATCAGGACGGATCCGTCGCCGCCCCGCTCGCGGAACTCCTGGGCGACCATGCCACCGGCCAGACCGCCACCGACGATGACGTGTTCGTAGCGCACTTGCGTCCCCCTAACCAAGCTAGATCGAAGGCTCCCACCGGAACGACCGCAGCGCAACAACCGACAAAATTGCGGTCACGAGCAACAGTACCGCGATGTCCGGAATTACATGCGTGATCGAGAGCCCTCTCACGGTCGTGTCGCGGAGCCCGTTCGCCATGTAATAGAGCGGCAGGACGCGGGCGATCGCCTGGACGTATGTCGGCATCGCCGCGACCGGGAAGAACGTGCCGGAGAGGAACATCATCGGGTTCGTGATCACGTTCGAGACGGCGTCGCCGGTCTCGGGGTTCGACACCACCGAGCCGATCGCGAAGCCCATCGCCAGGAAGCACAGGCAGCCGGCCAGCGCCACCGGGATCGCCGCCCACGCGGTCGAGGAGATCTGGATGCCGAACACGAACCGGCCGAACGCGAGCAGCACGACCAGCTGCAGCATGGCGACGACGAGCGAGGCCGTGATCCGGGCGGCGAAGAACTCCGAGAGCGGGATCGGGGTCAGCTTCAGCCGCCGCAGGATCCCGCGCTGGCGCCAGTCCACCATGATCGTCGAGAGGCCGATGACGGCCGAGATCATGATCGAGATGGCCAGGATGCCCGGCAGCAGGAAGTCGATGTAGCTGAGCGAGGACGAGTCCACGGACGCCGGCTCGAAGCGCAGCGCCGGTTCCTGCCCGGTCTTCGCCACGGCGACCCCGTCGGCGGCGCCCGAGACGATCCCCTTGATGATGCCGGCCTGGTCGGCGGACGTGTTCGATGTGTACAGCCGCACCACGAACGTCCCCCCGGCCGCCGGCTCGAACACGATGGCCGCGTCGCGGTCCCCGTTCTTCACCTGGTGGATCGCCTCCGCAGGGCTCGAGGCCGTCTTCACCGTCACGCCCTTGGTGTGCTCGAGCACGCGCACGACCGCCTGCGGGGCCGGCGAGTTGACGGGGGCGACGGCGATCGTGCCGGCGTTGATCGAGCGGCCGAAGAGCAGGCCGAGCAGCGTCATCAGGATCATCGGGAAGAGGAGCGCCCAGAAGAGCGTGATCCGGCGCCGGAACGTCATCCGCAGCTGCGCCCCGGTGGTGGCGAGAAAGCGGCCCGGGTTCACTCGCGGTACTCCCGGCCGGTCAGCTGCATGAACACGTCCTCGAGGTCGGCGCCGCGCACCGCCAGGTTCTCGATGGTGTCGCCGCTCTTTTGGGCCCGCTCGAGGATCTCGAGCACGGTGGTCTGGACGTCGCGGACGTAGACGGTGTGGTCGCCGGAGGTATCGGTGTAGGAGACGCGGGCGTCGGCGTCGAGCGTCGCGATCAGGCCGGCGGGCGTGTCGAGGGCGACGATGCGCGACTCGTCCATGATCGCCACCCGCTGGCACAGCTGCTCGGCTTCCTCCAGGTAGTGGGTCGTGAGCACCACCGTCTTGCCCTGGTCGGCGTTGATCGAGCGGATGACGTCCCAGAGGTTTCGCCGCGCCTGCGGGTCGAGGCCCGTGGTGGGCTCGTCGAGGAAGACGATGTCCGGGTCATGGACGAGGGCGAGGGCGATCGCGAGCCGCTGCTGCTGGCCGCCGGAGAGCCGCTTGGCGTAGTCGTCGGCCTTCGCCTCGAGCCCGACCAGCTCGAGGGCGATCCGGGTGCGCTCCGCGGCGTCCGGGCGCAGGTAGAACTTCGCGAAGAGCTCGAGCAGCTCGCGCGCCGTCAGCATGTCGAAGAGCGACGTCGACTGGAGCTGGACGCCGATCCGGGCCTGGATCCGGCGCGGGTCGGGCCACACCGGCTCGCCCAGGAGCGTGATCTCGCCGTCATCGGGCTGGCGCAGACCCTCGATCATCTCGAGCGTCGTCGTCTTGCCCGCGCCGTTCGGCCCGAGGATGCCGAACGACTCGCCCCGCCGCACCTCGAACGTGACGCCGTCGACGACGGTGCGGCCGCCGTAGCGCTTGGTCAGCCCGGCGACCGAGATGGCAGCGTCCATCGCCACGGAGCGTACTCCCGGCCGGTCAGCCCGGGTTGCGCTTCGGCACGAGCACCTTGCGGCGGAACTCGCACACGACGTCGCCGCGCTGGTTCGTCCCGATCGTGTCGACGGTGACCACGCCGCGGTCGGGCTTGGAGCGCGACGGCACGACGTCGACGACCGTCGTCTGCGCGTAGATCGTGTCGCCGTGGAAGGTCGGCTTGGCGTGCTTCAGCGACTCCACCTCGAGGTTCGCGATCGCCTTGCCCGAGACGTCCGGCACGCTCATCCCCAGAACGAGCGAGTACACCAGGTTGCCGACCACGACGTTCTTTTTGAACTGCGTCTCGGTCTCGGCGTAGTGGGCGTCGGTGTGCAGCGGATGGTGGTTCATCGTGATCATGCAGAACAGGTGGTCGTCGGCCTCGGTGATGGTCTTGCCGGGCCAGTGCTTGTAGACGTCGCCGACCTGGAAGTCCTCCAGGTAGCGGCCGAAGCG
>DASUHM010000015.1 GCA_036273515.1 Gaiellales bacterium | reverse complement strand
GGCAAGGACGACGTGCTCAGCGAGCTCGCCCTGGTGCTCGCCCGGCTGTTCGGCCGGGGCGGGAACCGTGTCGGCGCGCTGCTGTACGACACCGGAGCAGTGCGTACCGTGCCGCCAGGCACCGGGCGCAGGCACGCGCTGCGCATCGGCGCCGAGCTCGCCCGGGCCGCCGACGCTGGCCACCGCGGTAGCACGACTGACCTGGCGGCGATGCTCGATGCGGTCGCCAAGCTGGCCAGGCGCCGTGCCCTGATCGTGGTCATCTCCGACTTCATCGGCGACGGCGACTGGGGCCGGTCCCTGCTGCGCCTGGTGCTACGCCACGAGGTCGTCGCCCTGCGCGTCATCGATGCCGCCGATGACGAGCTGCCCAACGTCGGCCTTGTCGTGGTCGAAGACGCTGAGACCGGGGAGCAGCTCGTCATCGACTCCTCGGACCCGCTGTTGCGGTTCCGGCTCCGCGCGGGCGTCGAGGAACGCGATGCCCGTATGGTCGCCGGGATGCGCCGGGCCGGGGTGCCCATCCACCGCATCGGTACGGACGCCGACCTGGCCACGGCGCTCGTCGAGGTCGTCACGAGTACCAAGCGCAGGCGCGCGTGAGCCTCGCCAACCCCGCTCTCCTGGCCGTCGGCCTCCTTGTCGCCGCCGGCCTGGCCTGGGCCGCGGTCGCCACCGCGCGGCGGCGGGCGGCGGCCCTCGCCGCGGCCGGGGTCGTGACGGGTGGTCCCGGGCGCGGTCGCGTCCGGCTAGCGGGCGTGTGGCTCACCATCGCCGGAATCGCCGTGCTCGCGATCGCCGTCGCCGGTCCGGCGGCGTCCGTCCCGGTGTCCCATGCCTCTGGCACCGTCATCCTCGCCATGGATGTCTCGGGCAGCATGGCCGCCACCGACGTGGCGCCCAGTCGTCTTGGCGCCGCGAAGCAGGCGGCGCTGTCGTTCATCAACGCCCAGCCGGGCAGCGTGGACATCGGCGTGGTCGCGTTCCAGCAGGGCGGCCTCGAGGCCGCCCTGCCGACTGCCGATCACGCGACCGCCTCGGCTGCGGTCCGCCGGCTGACGGCCGGCGGCGGTACGTCACTTGGCGACGCCATTCTCGCCTCGCTATCCGCGATCACGCACAAGACGGTCACCATCGGTCGCGACGGCAGCACGCCGGACATCGGCTACTGGCCCTCGGCCACGATCGTGCTGCTCTCCGACGGGCAGGACGAAGGCGGGAGTGCCAGCGGCACGGGCACCGACGCCGGCACCGACGCGGCCACCTCGGCTGCCGAGAAGGCCGGCGTACACGTGGACACCGTCGGGGTCGGCACCACCACGGGCGCCACCGTCGAGGTCGACGGCTACCACCTGTTCACCGCGCTCGACGAAGCCGCCCTCACATCGATCTCGCGAGCCACCGGCGGCACGTACCATCCCGCATCGGACGCGAGCGAGCTCGACGGGATCGCCTCGTCCATCAGCCTGAGGCTCACCGTGACCAACCAGCCGCTGCCGCTGGCCGGCGCGTTCATCGCCCTGGCCCTCGCGCTGCTCGCGGCGGGGGCCGTGCTCACCGTGACCCGGACGGGCCGGGTGGTCTGAATGTCCTTCTCCTGGCCGTGGGCGCTGCTCGCGCTCCTCGTCATTCCCCTGGTTTTCGCCGTCTGGTGGCTGACCCGGCGCAGGCGCAGGCGCTCCGTGCTCCGGGTGACCTCGATCACGCTCGTCCGGACAGCCGTGCCTGGCCGCTCGCGCTGGCGGCGGCGCATCCCCGCAGCGTTGCTCACGCTTGGTCTGGCCGTGCTTGCGGTCGGCGCCGCCCGCCCGCAGGCAACCGTCCCGGTCGCGTCGTCGTCCGCGACGATCATGCTCGCCCTAGACGTATCTGGCTCCATGTGCTCCACCGACGTACAGCCGAACCGGATCACCGCCGCCGAGCAAGCGGCCAGCGCTTTCATCAAGTCCCAGACGGGCGGCCCGCGCATGGGCCTGGTCGCGTTCGCGAGTGCCGCCATCGTTCTCGTCCCGCCCATGTCGGATACCAAGCAGCTGCTCAGCGCGCTCGATGGTCTCACTACCTCGTTCGGCACCGCCATCGGCGCAGGCATTGTGACCTCGCTCGACGCCATCGCGCAGGTCGATCCGTCAGTCGCGCCGACCGGTGCGACCGTGACCCGCCCCCGCGGCGCCGGCTACGCCGACGACGTGATCGTCGTGCTCACCGACGGCTCGAACAACCGGGGGGTCGACCCGCAGATCGCGGCGAAGGAGGCCGCCCGCCGGGGCGTGCGCGTCTTCACGATCGGCTACGG
>DASUHM010000014.1 GCA_036273515.1 Gaiellales bacterium | reverse complement strand
GGTGCCGACCAAGCAGCCGGTGTGCGCGATCTGCGTGGATCGCACCCGCGGCAAGACGCAGCGCCTCCAGCTCACCCACCGCGTCTCGGTGTGGCTGTGCCACGACCACGCCAGCACGCAGTTTCAGACCAGGCGCAGCGGAAGAGACTTCGTCACCACCCTCGCCGCCATCTGGAAGGCCAACGACTGCCTCACCATCGCCCGCTCCAAGGCCCTCGCTGCCCATCTCGAACGCCAGCGCGAACCGAAACCCCAGCGTCCCCGCCCGGGCAGCTACGCCTGGCCCGACCTGCGCCGCGCAGTCGAGGCCGGGTACGCGGCGGGCGCGACCCCGGGGGAGGTCGCGCCCGCCGTGCGTGCTCGGTATGCGGAGTGCCCGGCCCGCCCGCCGAGCCGCCGCACCATCCAGCGCTGGCACGCCCAGCGCCGGTGGTTGGCGAATCCGCCCTAACCGCCCGCTACGCCGCCGGCCTGATGTTCTGGTTCACGCGGAAGAGGTTGCCCGGGTCGTAGGCCGACTTGATCTTCGTCAGCCGCTCGTAGTTGCCCCGGTAGGTGGCGCGGACGCGCTCCTGACCCTCGTCCATCATGAAGTTGACGTAGGCCCCGCCGGCCGAGTGCGGGTGCGTCGCGTCCCAGTAGCCCTTCGTCCAGGCGGTGATCGCCTGCGCGTTGGCCGGATCCGGGTCGACGCCCACGATCACCTCGGCCCACGTGACGTCGCGGTAGCTGAACGGCGTCGCGTTCTCGGCGACGTCGTGCACGGCCCCGTCGATCGGGTACATGTGCATCGTCGACTGGCCGGAGGGCATCTGCGGCCCCCACTCCTCGTGTGCGGCGATGGCCTGATCGGACAGCGTCCGCACGAAGTCGGCCCGCCAGTACCACTGGTGCCCCTTCGGGTAGAGCCCGTCGAAGAAGCCCTGGAGCGCCGGGAACGGCAGCGCGTGCGGCCCGTGCAGGAGCGGCGTCCCGACCTCGGTCATCGGCTTGATCGCGGCGAGCGCCTCCTCCTCCGACCCCAGATGGCACCAGACGATCGCGGCCACCTGCCGGCCGTGCAGCTCCTCCGGAAACGGCGGCACCGGCGGCACCGACGTGTACGCGAAGAACCCGTTCAGGTCGCGATCGGCCGCGGGAAGGAACTCGCGGTAGGCCCGCAGCACCTCGCCCGACTGCTCGATCGGCCAGAAGGTCGGCCCGGCCACGACCGTGCTGACCGGGTGGAGCCGGAACTCGAACTCGGTGACGACGCCGAAGTTGCCGCCCCCGCCGCGGATCGCCCAGAAGAGATCCGGGTTCTCCTGGGCGCTCGCGTGCGCGCGCGTCCCGTCGGCGAGCACCAGCTGGGCGCCCAGCAGGTTGTCGATGGTGAGCCCGTGCTTGCGGGCCAGGTGACCGATGCCGCCGCCGAGCGTCAGCCCGCCGACGCCGGTGGTCGAGATGATCCCGCTCGGGGTCGCCAGGCCCGCCTCGTGGGTGGCCCGGTCGACCTCGCCCCAGGTGGCGCCGCCGCCGACTGACACCGTGCGCCGGTCGGCGTCGACCGTGATGTCGCGCATGAGCCCGAGGTCGATGACGACGCCGTCGTCGACCGTCCCCAGGCCGCCGCCGTTGTGCCCTCCGCCGCGCACGGCGACCAGCACGTCGTGACGGCGGGCGAAGTTGATCGTCGCGGCGACGTCGTCCGCCGACGCGCAGCGGGCGATCAGGCCCGGGCGCCGGTCGATCATCGCGTTGTAGACGGCGCGCGCCTCCTCGTACCCGGAATGTCCGGGGCCGATCAGCTCGCCGCGGAAGCCGGCCAGCTCCTGCTCGGCCAGATCTGCCAGTGATGCTGTGGTAGCCACAGTCGCTCCTTTACCTGTGCGGTTGCCCCTACTGGGGAGCACGCTACGGGCGCGCCGCCGCGGGCGCATAACGGGGATTGACCCACTCTCGACGCGCCCGTCCGGCGAGTGGCATGATCAGATCTGACTATGCCGGCGCTCGATCCTGCAGCCGAGCTCCCCGGTTCGCTGCGCCTGACGCCGTCCTTCCCGTTCGTCGGCAGGCCCCGCGAGCTCACGCTCCTGCGCTCCCTCATGCCCCGCGCGGGCGGCGAGGGCCGGCGGGTCGCGCTCCTCGCCGGCGAGGCCGGATCCGGGAAGAGCCGGCTCGTGCGGGAGTTCGCGCACGAGGCCGCGCGGGACGGCGCGCTCGTCCTCTACGGCGCCTGCGACGCCGTCGTCCGCATCCCCTACCAGCCCGTCGCCGAGGCGCTCGGCCACCTCGCCCGGGTGACCGATCCCGAGCAGCTGCGGGACGACCTCGGCGCCGGCGGCGGCGAGCTCACCCGGCTGATCCCCGACCTGACGACGCGCGTCGGCCCGCTGCCCGCCCCGGTCATGGCCGACCAGGACACCGAGCGCCACCGCCTCCACCAGGCGGTCGCCGAGCTGCTCGTGAACACGGCGCGGCGGCGGCCGCTGCTGGTGATCCTCGAGGACGCCCACTGGGCCGACAACCCCACGCTCAACCTCCTGCGCCACCTCTCCCGAGCGGCGGCCGACGCCCGCATGCTGCTCGTCGCGACCTTCCGCGACCTCGAGGCGGACATGCCGGCCGAGCTCTCTTCGGCGCTCGTCGACCTGCGCCGCACCGAAGGCGTCGTGCCGATCCGGCTCACCGGCCTCACGAGCGCGGAGATCGCCGAGCTCGTCGGCCAGGCCGCCGGCGGCGACCTGGGCGAGGAGCTGCCGCAGCTGGCCGCGTCGATCCACGACCTCACCGAGGGCAACGCGTTCCTCGTCATCGAGCTGTGGCGCGCGCTCGTCGAGACCGGGGCGCTCGTCGTGGCGGACGGGCACGCCCACCTGACCCGCGCACCGGAGGAGCTGGGCACGCCCGACACCGTGCGCGAGGTGGTGACGCAGCGGGTCGCCCGGCTCGGCGAGGAGACGACCGCGGTGCTCGAGCTGGCCGCGGTGATCGGCCCCGAGTTCGACCTCGGCGTGCTCGCCCGCGGCACGAGGGGCGAGGAGGCGTCGCTGCTCGGCTGCATCGACCTGGCCCTGCGAAGCGGCATGGTGGCCGACGTGCCGGAGCGGCCGATGGTCTATCGCTTTGCCCACGAGCTGGTGCGGCGGGCGCTCTACGACCGGCTGTCGGCGCCGCGCCGGGTCGAGCTCCACCTGCGCGCCGGCCAGGCCATCGAGGCGGGCTCGCCCCAGCCGTCTGCCCGCACGCTGGCCGACCTGGCCCACCACTTCACCGTCGCCGCGCCCCTCGGCGGCGCCGCGCATGCGGTCGGCTACAACCTGCGCGCGGCCGCGGCGGCCACCGCCGCCCTGGCCTTCGACGAGGCGGTGGAGGCGCTGCGAACGGCGCTTCGGCTCGGCATCGCCGACGTGCACGAGCGGGCCGAGGTCGAGCTCGCGCTCGGCATCGCCTGCTACCGCGGCGGGCGCGGTTCCGACGCGCTGGCCGCCTACCGCGGCGTCGCCGACATCGCCCGGATCGAGGGCGACGGCGAGCTCTTCGCGCGCGCGGCCGTCGGCTACGAGAACTCGTGCTGGCGGATGGCGGCCGTCGACGCGGGCGCGCTCGAGTTCCTGACCGAGGCCGCGGACATGCTGGGGGCCGAGGACTCGGGCCTGCGCGTCATGGTGCTCTCGGGCCTCGCCCGCGCGTGTGCCTTCCTCGGCGACCATGACCGCAGCGCCCGGCTGCGGCACGAGTCGATCGAGATGGCCCGCCGGATCGGCGACCTGCCCGCCCTCGCGACCGTGCTCATGCGCTCGTACTGGGCGCGGGGGACGACCGGCCTGGACGAGATCCTGGACATGCTGACCGAGTCGCGCGACCTGGCGGCCGAGCTCGGCGACACGGAGCTCCAGGCCGAGGCGATGGAGTGGCGCATCTCCGCGCTGATCGCCCTCGGCGACCTCGAGGCCGCCCGGCAGGAGCTGGCCATCGTCTACGAGATGGCGAGCCGCGTCGGCCAGCCCTTCATCATCCACGTCGCCCAGCACTACCGCTCGACGATCGCGCTCTGCGACGGGCGGCTGGACGAGGCCGAGACGACCGCCGAGCGCTCGTTCGAGTGGGGCCGCCTGCTGACGGGCCGCGACCCGACGGCCACCTACGGCGTGCAGATGTTCGGAATCCGCCGCGAGCAGGGCCGGCTGGCCGAGCTCGCCCCGGTCGTGCGCATCCTGGCCGCGAGCAAGGACCGGGGCGGCGCGTGGGGCCCGGGCCTCGCGGTGGTGCTGGCCGAGCTCGGCATGCACGACGAGGCCCGCCGCGAGCTCGACCGCGTGCGCACCCGGGGCCTGATCGAGCTCCGCACCGGCCTGTGGCTGGCCTCGCTCGTCTACCTGGCCGACGCCGCATCGCTCGTCGGCGACGGCCGCCTGGCGGCCGAGGTGTACACGGAGCTCCTGCCGAGCGCGGGCACGATCGTGACCGTCGGCCACGGCGTCGCCTGCTACGGATCGGCCGACCGCTACCTGGGCGTCGTCGCGGCGGCGGCCGGCGAGCGCGAGACGGCCCGCCGCCATCTCGAGGTCGCGCTCGAGGTCGAGCGGGCGATGGGCGCGTGGACATGGCTCGCCCACAGCCAGTACGCCCTCGGGAAGCTGCTCGTCGAGGCGGGCGGCGACGACGACCGCACACGCGGCCGTGACCTGCTGCGCGAGGCGGGATCCCTGGCCGAGCGGATCGGGATGCCGACGCTGCTCGGGCGCGTCCGCGCCGAGGGCGGCCTGACCGTCCGACCGCAGGCGCCCGACGGGCTCTCGCCGCGCGAGCTGCAGATCCTGCGCCTGGTCGCGAAGGGGCTCAGCAACCGCGAGATCGGCCACCAGCTCGTCGTCAGCGAGCACACCGCCGCGAACCACGTGCGCAGCATCCTGCGCAAGACCGGCTGCGCGAATCGCACCGAGGCGGCCGCATACGCGTACGGCCGCGGGCTCACGGCGGACCCGGCCGAACCCCGGTAGCATCCCGGCATGCCCCTGTTCCTGATCGAACGCAGCTTCGCCGAGCAGCTCGAGCTGTCCGACGACGACGTGCGGCTGATCGTCGACGTGAACGCCGACGAGGGCGTGCGCTGGCTGTTCTCGTTCCTCTCCGCCGACCGCCACCGCTCCTACTGCCTGTACGAGGCTCCTTCGGCCGAGGAGATCATGGTCGCCGCGCGGCGCGCGAACGTGCCCGTCGACCAGATCGTCCCGGTCGATCGCTTCGTCCCCGAAGTCGCTCCGGCGTAGCCCCCGCCGCGCGAAAGCGGCGATGATGCGGACATGACCGACGCCTGGAGCGCGCGCGCCGACGCGTATCGCCAAAGCCCCACGCACCGAGAGGGGGCCGACCTCGATGCGCTCGTCGCGTGGTGCGACCCGGGCCCGGACGTGGAGGCGCTCGACGTCGCCACCGGCGGAGGCCACGTCGCCCGCCGCCTGGCCGAGGCCGGCTGCCGGGTCACGACGTGCGACGCCGCGGAGGGGATGGCGCCGGATGTCGTCTGCCCCGCCGAGGACCTGCCGTTCGCCGACGGCAGCTTCGACGTCGTCGCCTGCCGGATCGCGGCCCACCACTTCGCCGACGTCGCGGCGGCGGTGCGGGAGATGGCGCGGGTGACCCGGGGACTGGTCGTCGTCGAGGACACGCTCTATGCCGACGAGCGGGTCGAGGAGGCCGAGCGGCTGCGCGACGCGACCCATGTGCGCTCCCACACCGAGGCCGAGTGGCGTGGGTTCATGGAGGCCGCGGGCCTCGTTGTCGACCGGGCCGAGCACTTCCCGAAGCGCCACCCAATCGAGCCCTGGCTGGCCCGGGTCGGCTGCACCGGCGAGACCGCTGCGCGCGTGCGCGAGCTGCTGGCCGGCCGGATGGCGGCGGACGAGCCTGTCTGGCTCGACACGAAGCTCCTGATCCGCGGCCGTCGCGCGGGCTGAGACCGGCGTGGCCGGGCGGGTGCTGAGCGAGCGGGCGCTGAACCGCGCCCTGCTGGCGCGGCAGATGCTGCTCGAGCGCCGCCGGCTGCGGCCGGTCGAGGCGCTCGAGCGGCTGGGCGGGCTGCAGACGCAGTACGCGCCGTCGGGGTACATCGGCCTGTGGTCGCGGCTGGAGGGCTTCGGCCGGGACGACCTCACCCGCGCGCTCGGCCGGCGGGCGATCGTCCAGGGCACGATCATGCGGGCCACCATCCACATGGTTTCCGCGGCCGACTACCCGCTGCTGGTCGCCGGGGTGCGGGCCGCCCGCCGGGAGTGGTGGCTGCGGGCGAACCGGCGCCGGATCGAGCCCGAGACGATGGCCGAGGCGGCGGCGCGAACACGCGCGCTACTCGCCGGCGGGCCGCTGCGGCGGTCGGAGCTCGTCCGCCGGCTCGGCGTGCCGTCCGAGCTGTGGAACGGGATCGGCCTGTGGGTCGACCTGCTGCGAGCGCCGCCGTCGGGCACGTGGGAGCAGCGCCGGGCCGACCTCTACGTCGCCGCCGCCGACTGGCTCGGGCCCGACGAGGCCGAGCCGCAGGCCGGCGTCGAGCATCTCGTCCGCCGCTACCTGGGCGGGTTCGGACCGGCATCGGTCCGGGATATCGCGAGCTGGGCCGGCCTGTCGCCCGCGGTCGTCGAACCGGTCGCCGAGACGGTCGCGCCGCGCCGCCTCCGGGACGAGGCCGGCGGCGTGCTGGTCGACCTTGCCCGGGCGCCGCTGCCCGACCCCGAACGGCCGGCGCCGGTGCGCTTTCTGGGCACGTGGGACGCGATGCTGCTCGTCCACGCCCGCCGCACGGGCGTGCTGCCCGAGCGGTTCCGGCCGATCCTCTTCAACACGAAGACGCCGCAGTCGCTGCCGACGTTCCTCGTCGACGGGCGAGTCGCGGGCAGCTGGCGGCACGAGGACGGCCGGGTCGTCACCACTCCGTTCGCGCCGCTGCCCGCGGGGGCCGCCCGCGAGGTCGCCGCCGAGGCGGAACGGCTGGCCGCGTTCCTGGCCTGACCGGGCCGGTCAGGCGGTGCGCTCGAGCAGCGCCCGGATCGCCCCCTTGGGGTCGTCCGTGACCGGCGGGCCGTGGTCGAGGCAGAGCACCGCAAAGGGCAGGTCGAGCAGGCCCTCGACGCTCTGCCGGGTCGCGGCCGGGTCGTCGTGGTACTCGAGCGGGACGAAGTGGAGCTCGCCGTCCTCGCGCCGGCTGAGCAGGTCGGAGCAGAAGAGCACGCCTCCGGCACGTTCGAGCAGGAGGCAGAAGTGGACGTCCTCGGGCCCCGGCGTGTGCACGGCGCGCAGCCCGGCCGAGAGCGAGTCGCCGGCGGCGTAGCGGTGGTCGGGCTCGGCGTCCATCGGCGCCGTGCCCTGCGGCGCCCATACGAGCGCGCCGAGCTCGTCGCGGTAGCGCCAGGCAGAGCGCTGGTGACACTTGGCGGTGAGACACGTCGCCGTCGGCCGCGGCAGCCCCTCCATCGCCTCCGGCGCCAGCCGCACCGGGTCGACGAGGGCCGCCTCGCCGTCGAAGGCGACCAGCTGGGAGCTCGAGAGCGATCCGCCGATGGCGCGGTTCCGGATCCGCCAGTGCCAGACGCCGTCGACGACCTCCTCGAATCCAGCGGCGGTCTCGGCGGGCTCGGTCATCGCGTCCTTTCCGGTCGGCGCATGTGAGGGAGGCCACAATCCATCGCGGGCCGGGGATCGTACTCCCCTCGTCCTCCGGTGCCCGCGGGAGGTACCGGGTGAAACTCGAGGAGGGGGTACCTTTGATGCACCGCTCGATATGGGGCCGGCGATGGGGCCTGGCCATGGCAGTGGCGATCGCGGTGCTGGCCGTTCCGGCGGCCGCGCTGGCACATGGATACCGGCAGACGAACCTGGTCTCGGACCAGCCGGGCGTCGCCCAGATCATGGATCCGAACCTGGTGAACGCCTGGGGGCTCGCCGCCGGGCCGACCACGCCGCTGTGGGTGGCGGACAACGGCACCGGCGTGGCCACGATCTACCCGGGCGCGGTCGGCGGAATGCCGATCTCGATCGCGCCGCTGGTGGTCTCGATCCCGGCGATGGACCCGACCGGCCAGGTGTTCAACCCGACCATGGGGTTCAAGCAGGACGTGATGGGCACGGCCACGCCGTCGCTCTTCATCCTCGACACCGAGACCGGCTCGGTCGCCGCCTGGGCACCGGGCACCACCACGGCGGTCACGGAGTGGACGACGCCGGGCGCGATCTTCAAAGGCCTGACGCTGGCCCACGTGCACGGCCGCGGCGCCATGCTCTTCGCCGCCGACTTCGGCAACAACGCGGTCGACGTGTTCAACAGCCGGTTCCACCCGGTGAACACGCACGGCCGGTTCCGTGACCCGCGGCTGCCGCACAGCTTCGCGCCGTTCGGCATCCAGGCGATCGGCGGCCGGATCTACGTCAGCTACGCGAAGCAGGGCACGCCGCCCGACGAGGTCGACGCGCCCCACCTGGGCTACGTCGACGTCTACACGCCGCGCGGCATCCTGATCCGGCGGCTGGTCAGCCGCGGCGCCCTGAACGCGCCGTGGGGCCTGGCGCAGGCGCCGCGTCACTTCGGCCGCTTCAGCGGCGCGCTGCTCGTCGGCAACTTCGGCGACGGCCACATCCACGCGTACGACATCCACACCGGGCGGATGCTGGGGACGCTGCGGCGCCCGCACGGCGCCCCGGTCGTCATCGACGGCCTGTGGGGTCTGCGCTTCGGCAACGGCGTCACCGGCGCCCGCAACGCGCTGCTCTTCAGCGCGGGGCCGGATGGCGAGTCGCACGGCCTGCTCGGCGAGCTGCGGGCGGCCCACTAGCCCACTGGCCGGCAGACGAATGGGGCGGGTCGCTGCGCGGTCGACGCGCGGCGATCCGCCCCTCGGTGCGGCGCTAGCGCCGCGTCGGCTCGAGCAGCGGGCCGGCGGCGCGGCGGAAGCCGTTCAGTGCCGCCGGGATGTCAGTCACTGCGCCGGTGAGGTTGTAGACGGCGACATCGACCACGAGCGCCGCCGAGCCCGAGTGCGCCCCGATCTCGGTCGCGGCGTCGTAGCCGAACACGCGGGCGCCCACGTCGAGCGCGGCCACCGCCTCGGCATAGGCATCCGGGGCCACGTCGCCGGCCGGATCGGCCAGGTCGAGCGCCGCGCACAGCGATCCCACGCAGGGGATCTGGCGGCGGGCCGCCCGCAGCAGCCGCACGGCCGCCGCGGTGTGCGGGGTCGGGGCGACGGCGAGCTGGAGGTCGGGGGCCACGTCTCCAGGGTACGGGTCACGGCGGCGCCGCTCAAGCGCGGATTCCCGCCGCCACGCTGCCGATCAGGAAGCGGTAGCTCTCGTCCACGTCGAGGTCGATCCCGAAGCCGCCGACGCGCTCGAGCTCGGCGAACCCGTGCATCGCGCTTCGCAGCGCCCGGGCGGCGTGGACCGCGGCGTCGCCCTCGAGGCCGAAGCCGCGCAGAACGGCGAACACCGGCTCGAGCAGACGGGCGCCCGCAGCGGCGGCGACGTCGTCGTCGGGCTCCGGCGCCCGCTGGAGCGCCCCGTAGACGCCCGGGTGCTCGCGTGCATAGGCCCGGTAGGCCGCCGCCAGCTCGTGCAGGGCGTCGTCGCCGGCCCGACCGACTGCGGCGTCGCGGAGCCGTTCGCCGAGCTCCCCGAGGCCGGCCAGCGCGAGCTCGCGGCGCAGCCCGGCGAGGCCGTCGACGTGGTTGTAGAGCGATGGCGGCCGCACGCCGGCCTCGGCCGCCACGGCGCCCAGCGTGAGCGCCTCGTACCCTTCCCGGTCGGCCAGCCGGGCGGCCGTCTCGACGACGGCCGCCCGGCTGAGTCCACGGCGCGGCATCTACGCGGCCTCGGCCCGGGCGACGCCGGCAGCGGCAAGGGCCCGCTCGATTGCGGCGGCGGGGTCGGCGACCACCGGGCCGTGGCCGGCCGCGAGCGCGGCAGGCGCCAGGGCCGCCAGGCGGCCGGCGGTGGCGTTGGCAGTCGCACGGTCCCACGTCGCCATCCCGACGAGTGGGAAGCGCGGGTTTGTGCGGCCACCGGTGGACACGCCACCGAGCGTGGAGAAGGCATCGCCCGCGATCAGCGTCCGGTCGCGCTCGTCGAGGAACGCGATGTGGCCGGGCGTGTGGCCCGGCGCGGCGACGACGCGCAGAGAGCCGACGCGGTCGCCCTCGTCGAGGAGGAGCGACGGCCGCGTCTCGACGTCCTTCCAGCCGCCGCGCAGCTTCGACGCGGGCTCATCGGGATCGAGCGCCCGATCGCCCGCGAGCAGGCGGCTCTCGCGGGTCGAGCACGCGACGACGGCATCGGGCAGGAGCTTCGCCAGCTCGTCGAGCGAGCCGACATGGTCGGCGTGGCCGTGGGTGAGGACGATCCGCACGATCGGGCGGCCGAGCCCCTCGGCGGCCGCGACGATCGTGCTCGCGCTGCCCCCGATCATCGTGTCGACGAGGGTCAGGCCGTCGTCCTCGGGCACGAGGTAGGCGTTCACGAAGCGCAGCCTGGTCAGCTGGGTCAGATCGGGCCGAACGGTGGTGACTCGCATGGGGTGCTCCCTGGTCGGACTTCTGAGATTAGTCTTAATACTAACATCAGTAGGTTACGCCATGCAAGTCCCTCCCCGAATCGGGGGAGGACGGTTACGTCAAAGCGTTGGCGAACCGGGACCCCTTCCTGTCGATAGTGGCCGAAGCATGGCGGCCCCCCTCGAATTTGCCCTTGCCGTGGTCCTGATCGGCGTGATGTACGCGCTGCTCCTCTGGGCGCGGCGGGTGCGCGCTCACCGCAGCGACGAGCTGCGGACCGAGGCGCGGGGGCGCGTCGAGCCCGTCGCCCACGCGCTGCTCGACGGCGAGCCGGCCGGCCGCACCGACCGCCGCGACGAGCACGCCCTGACCGAGATCCTGGCCGAGCTCGCGCCCGCCCTCACGGGCGAGTCGCGCGAGGCCATCGCCGGCCACTTCGAGACCAGCGGGGCGATCGCCCGCGTCAGCCGCCGCCTGGCCGACCCCCGCGCCCACCGCCGCGCCGAGCACGCCGCCCTGCTCGGCGACATGTGCAGCCCCCTCGCCGAGGTGCCGCTGCTCCAGGCCCTGAACGATCGCGACCCCGATGTCCGCCTCGCCGCCGCCCGCAGCCTCGGCCGCCTGCGCCCCCGCACCGCCGCCGGCCCGCTCCTCTACGCGCTCGTGCAGGGGCTCGTCCCCCGCGCCGTCGCCGCCAACGCCCTGATCGCGATCGGCGCCGCCGCCCTCCCCGGCATCCGCAACCTGCTCTCCGACGACGAGCCGGCCGCCCGCGCCAACGCGGTCGAGCTGCTCGGCCGGCTCGGCAACCCGCGCGACAGCCTCTCGCTGCGCGATCGGCTCGACGACGATGCGCCAATCGTCCGCCGCCGCGCCTGCGAGGCCCTGGCCCGGCTCGGCGCGGACGACGCCTGCGACGCGCTCGAGGAGCTGCTGACGGACGAGGTCGCCGACGTGCGCATGTCCGCCGCCGAGGCGCTGGCCGCCATCGGCGACGAGCGCAGCGCGCCGACGCTCCTGCGGCTCGTCCACCACGACGACGTCGACGTCGCCGAGGTGGCCGCCCGCGCCCTCATCGCCGTCGCTCCCGGGCTCGTCGTCGAGCTGGGCGGCGACATGGACGCCCACCCGCAGCTGCGCCACGCCGCCAGCCTGATCCAGGCCGGCGTCGCGTGAGAACCGCCGTCGAGGTCGTCGGGCTCGCCTCGACCCTCTACGCCCTCGCCCTCAACCTGACCTATCTGCTGCTGTGGCCGCTGGCGCGGCGGGGCATGACGCGCACCGTCCGCCGCCGCAGCTGGGCCTGGCACGAGGAGGCGTTCGCGTCGCCGCTCACGCCGGGGATCTCCATCCTCGTCCCGGCGTTCAACGAGGAGACCGTCATCCTCGAGTCCGTCCGCTCGCTGCTCGCGCAGCGCTACTCGCGATTCGAGGTCGTGGTCGTCGACGACGGCTCGACCGACGAGACCGCCCGTACCCTGATCGACGCGTACGACCTGCGCCAGGTGACGCCTGCGCCGCGCAACCGGCTCGCGTACGAGCCGGTGACCGAGATGTACCGTGGCGCGGCCCCGCACGACATCACCCTCGTCCGCAAGGCCAACGGCGGCCGCGCCGACGCGCTCAACGCCGCGCTCGACGTCGCCCGCCACCCGTACGTGATCGTCACCGACGCCGACTCGATCATCGACCCGGACGGCCTCTCGGTCATGGTGCGGCCGGTGCTCGAGGATCCCGAGCGGGTGATCGCCGTCGGCGGCACGATCCGGGTCGGCAACTCGTGCCGGGTCGAGTCGGGCCGGGTCGTGGAGGCGCGGCTGCCGGACGGGCGGCTGGCCGCCTACCAGGTGATCGAGTACCTGCGGGCGTTCCTGTTCGGCCGGGTGGCCTGGGACTCGATCGGCGCGCTCGTGATCGTCTCCGGCGCGTTCGGGCTCTTCCGCCGCGACGTCGTCGACGAGGTCGGCGGCTACTGGACCGACACGGTCGGCGAGGATCTCGAGCTGACGGTGCGCCTGCACCGCCACATGCGCGAGCAGAACCGGCCCTACCGCGTCACCTTCGCCCCCGATCCGGTGTGCTGGACTGAGGTGCCGTCCGACATGGGCTCGCTCGGGCGGCAGCGGCGGCGCTGGCACCGCGGCCTGTGGGAGACGCTGTGGCGGCACCGCTCGATGATGCTTCGGCCCCGGTACGGCACGCCGGGCATGATCGCCCTGCCCTACTTCCTGATGTTCGAGTTCGCCGGTCCGCTGATGGAGCTCGCCGCCTGGATCGCGTTCCCGATCGGCCTCGCCCTCGGCATCGTCAGCTGGCACCTCGTGGCCGCGTTCATCCTCTGCTCGTGGGTGCTCGGCACGCTGGTCACGCTGGTCGCCTGCGGCCTCGAGGAGCAGGGCTACCGCAACTACCGCCGCGTCCGCGACCTCGGCCGGATGATGTGCCTGGCCGTCTTCGAGAACATGTGGTTCCGGCAGCTGATCGACTTCTACCGGCTCGCCGGCGTGTACGACATCGCCCGGCGCAAGCAGGGCTGGGGCGCGATGCGCCGCACCGGCTTCAACGAGGCGTAACGCTCCGAACAGATCGCTAACGGGTTCCCCACACCCCCTTCACCTGCCGGTCGGTAGCGTCTGCGCCGTGAGTCACGCCGGGGGGACGATGACGAGCGCTCCACCTTCACGCGACCTCGCCTCCGAGGATCTGTGGCGCTATTCGCACGAGCGTGCGCAGCGACGGCGGGCAGCGGCCCGGCACCGGCGCACCGTCAAGCGCATCAGCGTCCCCCTGGCCGTGGCCGCCACCGCAGTCGGCGCCAACGCGACCGGCTTCGCAGCGCCCGCCCAGGCCGCCGGGAAGACGCGCTCGCGCGTCCATCCCCGCCGCATTCTCCAGCTGGGCGCGTCCGGGCCCGAGGTCGTCCACCTGCAGCGCCTGCTGGGCGTGCATGCGGACGGCGACTTCGGCCCGTCGACGCTGCGCGCCGTGCGCCGGTTCCAGGCCGCGCACGGCCTGCTCGTCGACGGCCAGGCCGGGCCGCACACATGGGCGGCGCTCGAGGCGGAGTGGCGCGGCTTCGCCGGCGAGTCGGTGCTGCGCGAGGGGTCCACCGGGCCGGCGGTCGCGGCCGTCCAGCGACTGCTCGGCGTGACGCCCGACGGCGACTTCGGGCCGATCACCCTCGCCGCGGTGCGCGGCTTCCAGGCCCGCCACGGCCTCGTGGTGGACGGCCAGGTCGGCACCCACACGCTGGCGGCGCTGCGGCGCGTCGGGGTGGTGCCGGGCCGCCACCACCATTCCGCGCCCCCGCGCCGGGCCGAAGGCGTCGGCGCCCGGGCCGTCTCGATCGCCGAGCGCTACCTGGGCGTCCCCTACGTCTGGGGCGGCGCCTCGCCGGGCGGCTTCGATTGCTCCGGACTCGTCATGTACGTCTACGCGCAGCTCGGCATCGACCTGCCGCACTTCGCCGCCGCCCAGTTTCGCGACGGCCGCCACGTCCGCATGGATCAGCTGCGCCGCGGCGACCTCGTCTTCTTCGACGACCTGAACCACGTCGGCATCTACATCGGCGGCGGCCGCTTCATCCACGCCCCGCACACCGGCGACCACGTCCGCATCTCGAGCCTGTCGAGTGGCTGGTACGCCGAGAACTACGACGGGGCGACGCGGGTCGCGTAGCGGCCGGGACGAGCCCTCTCCGCCTACCCTTCCCCCGTGCACCTGCGCCAGATCAGGTTGGCAGCACGGCGGCTCGACGAGCAGCGGGCGCTCTATGCCGGCTTCGGCCTTCCTGCCACCGACGAGGACGGGATGCTGGCGATCGCCATCGGCGATGCACGACTCGCGCTCGTCCCGGGCGAGCCGACGCCCCAGCATTTCGCGATCCGCATCCCGTCGGCGTCCTACGCCGACGCGCTCGCCTGGCTCGGCGAGCGGGTCGACCTGCTGACGGACGAGGACGGCGGCCGCGCGTTCGCGTTCCCGGACTGGAACGCCGACTCCGCCTACTTCGCCGACCCGGACGGGAACATCGTCGAGCTGATCGCCCACCACGACCTGCCCGAGCCGTACGCGCCGCCGTTCGGACCGTCTGCGCTGCTCGGGATCTGCGAGGCCGGGATGCCGGTCGACGACGTCGGCGCCTTCCTCGACGAGCTCGAGCGCCGCACCGGCGCACGCCGGTGGAGCGGCAACCGTGAGACCTTCGCCGCCGCGGGCACCAAGGCCGGCTCGCTGATCGTCGTGAAGCGCGGGCGGGTCTGGTATCCGACCGACGCCGCGGCCGCCACCGGCCCGCCCGTCGCGGTCGAGACCGACGCCGGGACGCTGCCGTGGTGACCGTCGCCGACGTGCGGGCCGTCGCGCTCACGCTCCCGCGCACCCACGAGGCCGTCGTCCGCGGCCGGATCAAGTTCCGGGTCGGGCGGATCGTCTACGTCGCCTTCTCCCGCGACGAGACGCTGATGGGCTTCGGCTTCCCCAAGGAGGAGCGCGAGTGGCTCGTCGGCACCGAGCCCGAGAAGTTCATGATGCCGGGCGAGTCCGACATGCGCTACAGCTGGGTGGTGGCGCGGCTCGAGATGCTCGACGCCGAGGAGATGCGCGGCCTCGTGATCGACGCGTGGAGCCTGTGCGTGCCGAAGAAGCTCTCGACCGCCTACCGCGAACCGGCCTAGCCGCCCGCCGTCGGTCGGCGCCGCTCAACGGTCTGGGCGATCTCGTCGAGTGGCCCGATGTCTTCCGGGAGCTCGGCCAGGAGGCGTCCGGACGACGAGCGGATCCGGAGCGTGCGCAGGCCGGCGACTCCCTGTCGGCGCGTCAACGAGGCCGCTCCGACCCGCCCCCACGGCTCCCGGAGCGTTCGGCCGTACCAGGTGCGGGCGGTGAACCCCTCAGACGAGCAGCGAAACGACGTCTGCCGAGCCGCCAGGTCGACCGCGCCGGCAGCCGGCAGTACCAGCAGCAGCGATACGAGGATGACGCCCGACCACGTGCCCCGGATCCCGGGACGCGTCCACGTCTCCGGCCTGATCGGAGCCCACGGGATCGTCCTACGCCGTCGCCAGCCGGCGGCGCCGCCGCAGCCGCACGCCCATGCCCGCGCAGACGAGCACGACCGCGCCGGCCGCGATCAGGACGTCGCCCACCGAGAACACGTTGCCCATCGGGATCCACGCCGGCACCGGCCAGCGGTCGATCAGCCAGGGCAGGTTCGGGTGCACGGCGATCTCGCTGTTGTTGTGCACGCCCTTGTAGAGCACGCCCGCAGCCCGCAGCGCCGAGGCGCGCGCCGGCATGTGGCCGCCGTTCGTGACGACCGCGGCGAGGTTCGAGAGCATGCCGAGCCCCACGATCCCTGCGCCGGACAGACGCACGTTCACCGCGACGGCCGCGATCAGGAGCGCGTAGGAGACCATCCACAGGACGGTCGCGAGCGAGTTGCCGATGCTCCACGGCAGCACGCCCGACGGATAGCCGGCGATCTGCAGGCCGACCGCCGCGTAGAAGAGCCACGGCGCGCGGATCGGGATCGCCGCAAGCGCCGAGACGCGACCTCCCAGCAGGCGGCCGAGCACGACCCCGACCAGGACGGCGAGGACGAGCACCATCAGCCGGCGGCGCGCACGTCGGCGATGTTCGGCTCCTCGGCCTGGAGGCGCTCGAGCGCGGCGACCACGCGTGCGTCGAACTGCGTCCAGCAGCGCTTGCGCAGCTCTGCGATCGCGGCGGACGCCGTGCCGGCGGCCCGGTAGCAGCGATCGGAGGTCATCGCGTCGAAGGCGTCGGCGACGAGGATGATGCGCGAGCCGAGCGGGATCTCCTCGCCGGCCAGGCCGAGCGGGTAGCCGGAGCCGTCCCACCACTCGTGGTGGTGCAGGATCCAGCGGTCGACCGGCGAGACGCCCAGGCCCTCCAGCAGGCGGGCGCCGAGCACGGGGTGCTCGCGCATCACGCGCAGCTCGTCCGGATCGAGCTTGCCCGGCTTCTGCAGGATGCGGTCGGGGATGGCGATCTTGCCCAGGTCGTGCAGCAGGCCGGCCAGGCGCACCTGCTCGACCACCTCGACGTCGAGGCCCATCGTGCGCGCGATCGCCTCGGCCAGCCGCGACACGGTCTGGGAGTGGGCGCCGGCGTAGGTGTCCTTGGCGTCGACGACCCGGATCAGGCCCTCGGCGGCGCGCAGACGGGCACTGCGCTCGGCGATCTCGGCCAGCTCTGCCGGGGTGTAGGAGCGCACGACGGTCGGGCTGTAGATGCAGGTTCGGTTCTTGCCGTGGTTCTTGGCCCAGTAGAGCGCGGCGTCGGCGACGTCGTAGAGGGTCTCGCGGTCGTTCCCGTGCTCGGGAAACACCGCCAGTCCGACGCTGACCGTGACCGGCTCGCCGTGCGGGAACTCGGTGGCCGCCAGCTGCTCGTGGACGCGGCCGAACACGGATTCGGCCGCCCACGACGTGTGGCCGGGCAGGAGCGCAGCGAACTCCTCGCCGCCGATGCGGTAGGCGCGGCCCTCGCCGCACTGCTCGCGCAACACCCTGGCGACGAGCCGCAGCACGGCGTCGCCGACCGGGTGGCCGAAGCGGTCGTTGATGTCCTTGAACGCGTCGAGGTCGATCAGCGCGAGCGACATGAGCCCGTCCTCGGCGGCGGCGTCCTCGAGCTCGCGGCGCAGGTCGATCTGGAAGGAGCGGTGGTTGCCGAGCTCCGTCAGGCCGTCCGTCTCGGCGTCACGAACGGCGAGCACGGTGCGATACGACGAGCGCAGGTAGAGCGCGAGCGCGAACACCGGCCCGGCCAGCAGCAGCTCGAGCGGCGGGTCGACCTTCCAGAGCGACACCGCGAGCGCCGAGATGAAGGCCATGATCAGGAACGCCGGGCCGGAGTCGCGGAGATATCCCCTCGGCGCGCTCCGCAGCGGGGTCCCGGTCGCAAGGCCGACGGCGACGGCGACCAGGGCGACGTTCGTGACGACGTAGGTGGCGCCGCCGGCGAAGGCGAGGATGGTCAGCTTGGCGGCGTCGTCCGAGGCGATCGCGCCACCGTTCCAGCCGAGCAGGAAGGCGGGCAGGGCCGAGGCGAACGCGGCGAGCGCGTAGGCGGACGTGTTGAACGCGCCGCGCAGGGACAGGCCGCGCTCGGAGTACTCGACGATCGCAGTGGCCAGGAGGGCCG
Organism: Gaiellales bacterium; assembly: GCA_036273515.1. GTDB lineage: Bacteria > Actinomycetota > Thermoleophilia > Gaiellales > JAICJC01 > JAICJC01. The sequence goes on along the minus strand of DASUHM010000014.1, from coordinate 11,811 downwards.
CGATGACCGCGTACTGCCAGCCGAACAGGATCTGGGCGGCGAGCAGGAAGACGAAGGCGAGCGAGACCTTGCGCGCGCCGCCCTCGTCCAGCGGCACCGGCTTGAACTCCGCGGCCAGGGCGGCGAGCGCAAACACGAGAACGCCCGCCAGGGCGTCCTCGGCGGGCGGGGCTGCGGCTGCAGTCAGGGCCGCCCCGACCGCCACCGGTACCGTCGCGGCGATGACCGTGATGACGTACCAGAGCAGTCGGGGCGGCGAGGAGTCGTTCGGGGGAGCGGCGGAGGAAGCGGTCACGGAGGTTCAGTCCCGTTATCGGCCGGGACGGGAGCCCGCGTGAGGCTCAACTCCGGCGCTCAGGCCGGCTACGACCAGCGCATGCCGGCGCCGGAGGCGATCACGAACGACGCGATCGCGCCCAGGGCCAGGACGACGCGCACGGCGGGGTAGTTCCACTTGATCACAGCGCACCTCCCTCGGGGGCGGGATGGGGGTCAGGGCAGGCGACGGCCGCGGCTGCCGGGATGGGGTGCCGGTGGCCGCTGCTCCGGGCTGGGGGCCGCGGAGGCGTCTGTCTCGTTATGGGGGACACGGCCCCCGAACGGGAATCCCCCGCCGGAGGGATCGCACCCAGTTCCTTACAGGGGTACGCGTTCCGGGCGGCTCAGGGCGGCGCGATCCGGCCAGCCGGCGCCACCCGGACGGCCCGCGATCCGAGGTCGTCGCGGGAGAGCTGGGCGATCAGCTGTGCGCCCGCCGCCGCCGGGTCGGGCTCCGGCATCCCGGCCTCGACGAGCCGCACCGACGTGATCCGCCCCGAGTGGAAAACGCCTTTCCCCGTCAGCCGGACGTGCAGCACGGCGGAGTCGCCCAGGACACCGTCGAGCCCGAAGTTGTGGTACCCGGCGAAGTTTCCCAGGCTGTAGGCGATCAGGCGGCGGTGGTAGATCTCCATCCCCCGCAGGACATGCGGGCCCGAGCCGAGGACGAGATCGGCGCCGGCGTCGACGGCCATGTGCGCGAACGCCTCGGCGTTGCCGCGGTCCTCTCCGACATAGGACTCCTCGGCCCCGGTGACGTGCTGGGCGTCGGTGCCCTCGGCCCCGGCGTGGATCGCGACGATGACGATGCCGGCCTTCGCGTCGGCCTGCTGGATGAGCGCCCGGGCGGTGGCGAGGTCGAGCAGCGAGGCCGTGGCGGAGTACGGGGCGAAGCCGAGAATCGCGACGCGCAGGCCCCCGGCGCGGACGACGGTGATCTCGCCGGGGAGCCCCGTCTGGGCGATCCCGGCGGCCTGCAGCGCCCGCACCGTGTCCGCCTGTCCGGTGGCGCCGAAGTCGTAGGAGTGGTTGTTGGCGTTGTTCATCACCGTGAACCCGGCCGCGCGCAGGTCGGCCGCGAACTCGGGCGGCACCCGGAACGCGAAGCAGTCCTTCGCCTTCGGCTTGCACTTGCTCGTCGTCGCGTCGGTGAGCGTGCCCTCGAGGTTCCCGAACACGATGTCGCCGTGCAGGTCGGCCCGCATCGCCGCCAGGTAGGTGCCCGGCGACGGCGGCAGCTCCGGCGTCGAGCCGAGCATCGTGTCGCCCACCGCGGCGATCGAGATCGTGCGCCGGTCGGGCGGCGGCGCGGGAGGCGTCGTCGTCACCGGGGTCGTCGTCGTGACGGTGACCGTCGTGTGCGACACGGGCGGCGGCGCAGCGCTCCGGCCGCCCGACACCAGCGAGTGGGCGCCGTAGCCCGCCGCCAGGGAGACCGCGCACAGGCACAGGACGGCCGCGATCCGGGCCCACCGCCGCGGCCGGCGCCGGCGGCGGGCGTATGCGTCGGTCCGTTCCACCCTTCACTATCATCGCCCACCGTGACGTTGGAGGCACGCATCATTGATGCGGTCACCGCCGGCAGGGAGGAGCTGGTGGAGCTCACGGCGCAGCTGGTCGCGTTCGACACGACGGCCCGCACGCCGACGGACCCTCCCCGCCAGGAGGCGGACCTGCAGAACTACCTCGGCGACCGGCTCCGGTCCGCCGGCGCGACCGTGGACGTCTGGGAGCCCGCGCCGGCCGATATCGCCGGCTCGCGGCAGATGCCGCCCGGCCTCGGCTTCGAGGGCCGGCCGCAGATGGCGGCCCGGTTCGCGGGCGCGGGCGGCGGCGGCCAGAGCCTCCTCTTCAACGGCCACATCGACGTGGTGCCGTCCGAGCCGCGCGACCGCTGGACGAGCGACCCGAACCAGGCCGAGGTGCGGGACGGCAACCTCTACGGCCGGGGCGCGTGCGACATGAAGGGCGGCGTGGCCTGCATGGTCTACGCGGCCGAGGTGCTGCAGCGGCTGGGCATCCGGCTGCGCGGCGACCTGATCGTGAACACCGTCACCGACGAGGAGTCGTCCGGTGCCGGAGGCCTGGCGGCCGTCCGCCACGGCGTCAAGGCCGACGCGGGCATCGTCACCGAGCCGACCGCCTTCGAGGTGTGGGTGGGTTGCCGCGGGTCGCTCACGCCGACCTTCCGGGTCACCGGCCGGCCGGGGCACGCCGAGATGGCGCAGGCGCACTGGCGCGACGGCGGCGCCGTGAACGCGATCGAGAAGATGGGCATCGTCATGGACGCCATCGCCCGGCTGCGCGAGGAGTGGCGCGGCAGCCCGGGGCAGCGCCACGACCATCTCCCGCCCGGCGACATCGTGCCGGTCAAGATCGGCGGCGGCGAGTGGACGGTGACCTACCCCGCGTCGTGCTGGATGACGTGCGAGGTGACCTACCTGCCCGGCCGCGCCGACAACGAGGGCTGGGGCCGCGACGTCGAGGCCGAGATCGCCGGCTGGGTGGCGCGGGCCGCGGCGGCCGACGCGTGGCTGGCCGAGAACCCGCCGGTGATCGAGTGGGATCTCGACATCCCGCCGTCGGAGGTCGATCCGGCACTGCCGATCGTCGGCACGATGATGCGGGCGACCGAGGCTGCCGGGAAGCCGGGCGTGCTGGGCGGGCTCGACTCCTGGTACGACGCGGCGACCTTCACCCGCTTCGGCGGGACGCCGTCGATCGGGTACGGGCCGCGCAGCATCGAGTGGGCCCACACCGTCGATGAGTACGTGCCCGTGGACGACCTGGTCGCGTGCGCGGCCGCGCTCGCGATCGCGGCGGTGGAGCACTGCGGGGTGGCGGAGTGACGACGCAGACGCCCCGGATCGCGAACCCCGACGACGCGGCGACGATCACGAAGCTCCTGAAGGCGTTCTTCAGCCACGAGGGGCGCGTGGTGCGCCACCTGCAGCAGAACGTCGAGGCGATCCTGTGCGACCCGGGCCGCGGGTTCTTCATGGTTGCCGACGAGGCCGCGGTCGCGACGACGACGATCCGCATCTCGGCGAGCGGCGGCGCGAGCGCCGAGATCGAAGAGATCTGGGTGCAGCCGTCCGCGCGCGGGCGCGGCCTCGGCGCGAGCCTGCTGCGAAACGCGATCGAGGAGTGCCGCCGGCGCGGCATCGAGTCGATCGAGCTGAGGGTCACGCCGGACGACCGCGAGCTCGGGATCCCCGACTTCTACACGAAGCAGGGCTTCCGCCACCGCGGCCTCCAGATCATGGACTACTGCGGGGAGTAGGATCGGCTCCCCCGACCGTGGAGGAGCCACATGAGCGTGCGTGCGCAGGGCACCGGCTGGCAGGTCGCCGAGGTGAACGACGTCCCGCCGGTGAAGCCGGACTGGCCGCCGACGTGGAAGTCGATCCGGCACCACTTCGGCATCACGGCGTTCGGCATCAACGCCGTCACGAAGGACGCGGGCCAGGTGCTGATCCCGGAGCACAACGAGCGTGAGTCCGGCCAGCAGGAGATCTACTTCGTCCACGCCGGCGAGGTGGTGGCGACGCTCGGCGACGAGCGCGTGACCGTGCCGGCCGGCGGCCTGATCGGCGTCGAGCCCGACGTCACCCGCAAGATCGAGTCGACCGCGTCGCCGACCACGCTGTTGTGTGTCGGCGGTACGCCGGGAGCCGCGTACGAGGTGGGCGGCTGGGAGCAGTAGGAGCCTCGTAGGCCGGGCGGGTGCCGCAGCGCGTCTGAGGCGAGTGTCACGGGTGAGTGCCGGGGTGTTGCAGGAGTGTCTGGGAACTGCCAATGACACATGCCAACACCGCCAACCGCCTTTTACCAGCGGGAGTAACCGCCCGCCCGGCCGCCACGCGGGCGGCGGCATTCGGCGGAGCGCCGGGGCCTAGGAGAACGGCAGCGCGACGACCGTGAGGGGCGTGCCGCCCGCCTCGCCCACCGCGCCCTCCTCCACCTCGCGGCGGAGGATGGCCAGGCCGATCGGGCCGAAGCGGGGGGACTCGACCGCCGAGGTGACCCGTCCGACGGCTGCGCCGCCCACCGTCACCTCGGCGCCAGGCTCGACCATGGCGCCGTCGAGGCGAACGCCGCGGACGCCGCGGTTGGCGTGGCCGCGGTAGTGCAGACGCGCCACCGGCTCCTGGCCCGGGTAGCAGCCCTTGGTGAAGCTGATCGCGCGCGTCTCGAGGCCGGCCTCGGCGGGCATCGAGGAGGCGTCGAACTCGTGGCCGAAACGGGGCATGCCGGCCTCGATGCGGGCCAGCTCCCAGTCGGCCTCCGTGGCTGCGCCGTTCGCGGGCGCCGCCGCCAGCAGCCGCTCGACGCCGGCCGGCGTCTGCAGCTCCGCCAGCGCGTCGTCGGCATCGCCCCAGACGAGCGCGTACTCCACGGGATCGAACGCGACCTTCTTGCGGAACCGGGCCCGGATGAGCGTCTCGACGACGTCGTCGACGGCCTGCGGCGGGCAGGCGAGAACGAGGTCGCCGTCGACACGGAACACCTCGAGATCGGAGATCACACGCGCCTTGGGCGTGAGCAGCAGCGCGTACGTGCCGCCGCCCGGCTCGACCGCCTCGACGTCGTTCGTCACCATGCTCTGCAGGTACGCCACCGCGTCGGGCCCGCTGGCCCGCACGAACGCCCGATCGAGCACCGCCGCCATGCCCGCAGCGTACACCTGCATGTAGAGTCACCGGCGCCTTGGCCGCCTCGCCCACCGACGTCTTCTGCGACCGGCTGCAGGCCCTGGTCGACATCGACTCGCCCTCCGAGCGCACCGAGCAGGAAGCCGTCGCACAGCTGATCGGCGAGTGGCTCGCGCCAATTGGCTGCACGCAGGAATGGGTGGACGAGCCGGACAACCCCGCCCGCAGCCTCATCGTCACGCTCCCCGGCTCAGGCGGGCCGGCGGTCGCGCTCCTCGGCCATCCCGACACGGTCTTCGCCGCCGGCACGACGGCGCGGTGGCCGTTCCGGCGCAACGGCGACCTCTGCACGGGGCCCGGCGTCGCCGACATGAAGGGCGGGCTCGTGCTCGCCGCGATGGCGGTGGAGCGGCTGGCGGCGATGCCGGAGCGGCCCTTCTCGGAGCTTCGGCTGCTGATCTGCGCCGACGAGGAGGTGCGCCTGCGCGCTCCCGCGGCCGCCGAGCACGCCCGCGGCGCGGCGGCGGCGCTCGTATTCGAGTGCGGCCGCCGCAACGGCGACATGGTCTCGGCCCGAAAGGGGGCGCTCTGGCGGACGCTCTACCTGCACGGCCGCCCCGCCCACGCGGGCGCCGACACCGCTCTCGGCCGCAGCGCCGTCTCGGCCCTCGCCCACGAGATCCTGCGCATCGAGGGGCTCGTCGAGGGCCGGCCGGACATGACCTCGGTCGTCACCACCGTGACCGCCGGCGACTCCGCCAACACCGTCCCCGGCGAGGCCCGCGCGACCATCGACATTCGCTCGGGCGTCGCCGAAGACCTCGACCACGCTCACGCCGAGCTCGAGCGGCCGAGCCCCTACGACGGCGTGCGCGCCGAGCTCTCCGACCGCGGCACCTGGCCGCCGATGCCCCTCGCCGACGAGCTCGTGCGGATCGCGCTCGGGCACGCCCGTGACCTCGGTCTCGACATCGGCACCGAGCTCTCGGGCGGCGTCTCGGACGGCTGCTGGACGGGGGCCTGGGGCATCCCCACCCTGGACGGCCTCGGCCCCGTCGGCGGCGACGACCACACCGAGGCCGAGTGGATCGAGATCGCCACGTTCGAGCGCCGCCTCGAGCTTGTGGTGCGCCTGATCCAGTCGATCTGCGCGGCCTAGCCGGCCGCGGCCAGGAGCTCGCCGACCCGCACCTGCTCGGAGAGCAGCCTGCGGAAGCGGGCCGGGTCGCCGGCGACGTACGCGGAGCACAGCTCGCGGCCGGTCGGATAGCACGCGACGTAGGCGCGGTTCGTCGTGCCGCGCAGGAACCGCACGGCGTGCGCCGAGAACTCGGCGTCGAGGAGGGCCCAGCGCTCGAAGTAGGCGCGCACCTCGTCCTCGCCCTTGCCGTCGGCGTAGAGCATGTGCGCGGCGTTCAGCTCCACCCAGCCGGCCTCCTCGAGCGCCGCCTCGACGGCGACGGCGCGGGGGAAGTCGATCTCGATCCCGATCGCGGCGGCCACGTCGGCGAAGGCCTGCGGGGTGCGGTCGAGCAGGACGGAGGGTGCGATCGTCGCGATTCCCTCGGCGATCACCGACTGGGGTGTCGGCAGGAGCACGATCGACTCCTCGAGCAGCCCCCGCTCACGCACGAGCAGCCCGTCCTTGAGGGAGCGCTCGACGTGGTGGCCCGGATAGGTCTCGTGGATCACGAGCCGGACGAGGTCGATGAACGAGAGCGACAGGTCGCCGTTGATCGAGATCTGGCTGCGCAGTCCGCCGGCGTATCCGCAGTAGCCCATCCAGGGCACGTCGTGCACGATCTCGACGTCGACGCCCTCGCGGTCCGGGAGGTCGACGAGCTCGCGCGTGCATCTGCGCGCCGTCTCGATCACGTCTCCCGTCACCTGCTCGACCCGCTCCCTGGGGACGAACGACGCCTTGCGGAAGGCGTCGTAGCGCTCGGCCAGGGTGCCGGGGCCGGGGAGCAGCTCCTCGAGGCGCTCATGCACCTCGGCGAAGACGGCCTCGTCGGTGCGCTCCGGCCGAAGCAGGTAGCAGGCCTCGACCTCCTCCGCATACGGCCGGGAAACGCCCGCGAGCACCTCCGCGTAGGCTCGAACGCCGGAGACCTGGTCGCGCAGCCAGCCGTCGTCGAGCTCGGCCAGGAGCTCCTCGGCCGAGGTCGCCAGGCGGGCCGGATCGACCGGGTCGGCGGCGGCGGCCGCGGCCTTCAGCTCGGGCGGGCCGAAGTACGCATCGACGATGTCGTCACCGTGTCGGCCAAGCTCGAGGCCCAGCCGTAGGTATCGCTCCGCATGCGAGTCCACGCCCATGGCCGCCAGCCTACCGGGGGGCGTAGATCGGCACGCCCGCGACGGTCGCGACCTTGCGGAAGCGCGTGTCCAGGATCCGCTGCGTCCGGCCGGACGGATCCATCGACGCCGGCGAGTTGATCCCGACGACGAGCGCGGGCGGGCGCGCGCCGCCGAGCATCCGCCGCGCCTGCCCGAGCGCGCCCGGGATCGCCTGGATGTTGCGGAACCACATGTACCGGAACGACGGGTCGCGGCCGGACAGGTAGTAGAGGTCGGCGGCGGCCCACATGACGAAGATGCGCTGGCCCGGGCGCGTATGGGCGCGCACGTAGCGGGCGACCTGCGCGTCGGTCTGCAGGTGGGGGTCATCGGGGAAGATGGTGCCGGCCTGGGCGTTCGGCGAGTCGAACCAGAGCGGCGCCGTCACGGACACCGTGGCGGCGAGCGCGACCGCAACGACGGCCGCCCACGCCAGCTTGCGCCGCCGCACGAGCTCGGCGCCGCCGATGCCCGCCAGGAGAGCCAGCGGCGGCACCATCTGCTGGTAGTAGTGGTTGTGGAAGTTGCCGCCGCCGATCACGGCGAGGGCAGCGAAGCCGAGCCAGAGCACCCCGAGCAGCGGCCACCGCCGCCAGCCCGCGAGCGCGAGCAGCGCCAGCACGCCGAGCCCGCGCTCGGCGGCGGGCAGCGACTGCCGGGCCTGGTCGAGCCGGGCGTGGAACGAGCCCGTCAGGATCGAGTCGGCCTGGTCGCGGTAGGTCACCATCGCGTACCACCAGTCGTGGAAGCTCTGGGCGGTCGCGGCGGCGACGACCACGGGTACGAATGCCGCCGCGACGAGCGCCGCCGCCGGCGCGATCCCGCCCCGGCGCCGCGTCCACACCAGGTACACGGCCGCGGCCGCGCCCGCGTCGAACGCCGACTGCTTGACGAGCACGGCGCAGCCGGTCAGGAGGCCCGCGGCGATCAGCCAGCCCGGCGCCGGGCGCTCGAGGTAGAAGACGAACGCGAGCAGCGACGCGACCGCGAAGAACGACGCGAGCAGCTCGCCGGACAATGTGAACGATTCAATGAACGGCGCCGCTCCGACGGTTGCCATCGCCAGACCGGCGATGGTTGCGGGTATCCTCCCCGCCAGCCTGGCGGTGACGACCATGGTCACGGCCACCACCAGCGCCCCCGCGACCGCCGCCAGCGCGCGTAACGCCTCCGCGGAGCCGCCATCCACATGGAGCATCGCCCGAAAGATGATCAGGAGTCCCTGCGGGCGGTCGACCCAGGCACCCTGGTACAGAACGGCGCCGTGACTCCAGAGTCGGGCGACCTCGGCGTACCCGCCCTCGTCCGCGGTCAGGGGCGTGTGCAGGAAGGGCAGGCGGGCGAGCACGGCGAGCAGCATGGCGGCGGCGACGGCGAGCGCTGGGGGCCACCCCGGCGCGACGTCGACCGGCCCACGGCGATCCTGGCCGGGGTCGCGTTCGCGATCGCCCTGTTCGCGCAGCTCCTGACGTTCGGGGTCTCGCTCACGCCCGACCGCTACGTCCTCGTGCTGCTGGCCCCCGCGCTCGTGATCGGGCGGGGCCGCCGGTTTCTGCTCGATTTCGTTCCCTTCGTGGCGCTGATCGTGCTCTACGAGGAGTCTCGCGGAATCGCACACAGCCTGCACCCCAGTCCCTTCTACCGGCCGCAGCTCGACGCCGAGAAGCTCCTCTTCTTCGGCCACGTCCCGACCATCGTCCTGCAGGACTGGCTGTGGACAGGGAGCCTGCACTGGTACGACCAGTTCCTCTCGTTCATGACCCGGGTGCACTTCATCGTGCCTCCGACGCTGGCGTTCTGCCTGTGGCTGAAGCGACGGGCGCTCTACTACCGGTTCGCGGCGACGCTGCTCGTCCTCTCCTTCGCCGGCGCCTTCACGTTCTGGCTGTTCCCGGCGGCGCCGCCGTGGGCCGCGTCCTTCAAGGGGCTGATCGCTCCGGTGGCGAACCCCGCGGGAGCGCAGGCGGCCACGTCGCCGCTGCCGACCGACTCCGGCCCGCTCTACCACCTCGTGTCCGACAATCCGTACGCCGCCATCCCCTCGCTGCACGAGGGCTACGCGATGCTCGTGTTCCTGACGGTCGTCATGCTGGCCTGGAACACCCGCTGGCGCTGGCCGGTCTTCGGCGTCGCCCTGCTCTATCCGATCATCCAGTCGATCGCGGTCGTGTACACCGCCAACCACTACGTGGTCGATCTGATCGTCGGCGGGCTCTATGCGGCCGCCGCGGTGTTCGGCGTGCGCAGGCTGTGGCGGCGGCTGGGATGGCCGGAATGAGCGACACGCTGATCGCCGCCCCGGCGACGCCTGACCCGGCGCCGGAGCCGCGAGGCCTGCGCGGGCTGCTGGCGGCGATGCGCTACCCGCTGACCGTGTTCGCGGTCAGCCGCGTCGGCGTCTACGGGCTGCTGGCGGCGGCCGGATGGACGTCGCGCGTGCCGCGCGAGTCCGGCCTCTCCTACCACGGCCTCTTCGCCCCGCTCGGGCAGTGGGACGCTGTCTGGTACCAGTGGATCGCCCAGCACGGCTACGACCCCGCCATCGGCCACGGCAACTCGGCCGCGTTCTTCCCGCTCTACCCGATGGCGTGGCGGGTGATCGGCGTCCTGCCCGGGCCGATGCCGCTCTGGGGCAGCCTGCTCTCCTCGGCCCTCTTCGCCGCGGCGCTCTGCCTGCTCTACACCATGACGCAGCGCCGCTACGACGAGCGCCTGGCCCGGCGCACGGTGCTCTACCTGGCGATCTTCCCGCTCACGTTCGTGTTCGCCCTCCCGTACGCGGAGAGCCTCTTCCTGCTGCTCGCGCTGGGCTCGTTCGTGCTCACCTGGCACGGCCGCTGGTGGTGGGGCTGCGTCGTCGGCGCGCTGGCGGTGCTGGCCCGGCCGGTCGGGATCGCGCTCGTACCGGCGCTGGCCTGGCGCCGCTATCGCAGCGAGGGCCTGCGCTGGAAGGCGTACCTGCCGCTGCTGCTCATGCCCGCGGCCGAGCTCGCGTTCTTCCTCTACCTGGGCTGGCGCACCGGCAACTTCATGGCCAACCCGGATGCGCAGGAGCGGGGCTGGGGCCGCGGCGTCTCGATCCTGCCGTGGGTCGTGGTGCATACCCTGTGGCACGATGTGATCGAGGGCGGCCACCTGCGCTTCCTGATCCACATCGGCTTCACGCTGCTCTGGTGCGCGCTCTTCTACAAGGCCTGGCGGATGCGGATGCCGGGCGAGTACCTGATCTTCGCCGCGCTGGCGGTGCTCCTGCCGACGAGCGGCGGGCTGCTGGTCTCGATGGGCCGGTTCGGGATGGTGGCGTTCCCGCTCTTCTGGGCGCTCGCGGAGTGGGGCGACGACGAGCGCGTCGACACGTTCGTGAAGACGAGCTTCCCGCTGCTCCTGGGGGCGCTCGTGATGATCACGTTCACGGCCCGGACATTCACGCCCTGACGACGGCCGCGGCCACCGGCGCGAGCAGGTAGTGCACGGCCAGGTTGGCGTGCTCGCCGAACGGGGCGACCGCGTCGCGGACGCGCTCTTCCGGCCAGATGTCGTCCTCGGAGAACCAGCGGGCGACTGCCTTGCGCACGCCCAGGTCGCCCGGAGCGAAGGCGTCGGGGCGGCCGAGGCAGCGGGCCAGAAACCAGTCGACCGTCCAGCCGCCGATCCCCGGCAGGGCCGTGAGGTGCTCGCGCACCTCGCCGTCGTCCATCCCGGCCAGGTCGAGATCGGACTCGGCCAGCGCGGCGATCGAGCGCATCTTCGCCCGCGAGAGGCCGAGGCCCTCGAGGTCGGCGCCGGCCACGTCCTGCTGGCCGGGGAAGCGCCACACCTCCACCCCGTCCATCTCGTGCCGCTGCCCGTGCCGCTGCACGAACCGGCTGCGCATCGCGCAGGCGGACTGGAGCGACACGTGCTGGGCGGTCACCGACGTCACGAGCGACTCGAACGGGTCGACGACGAGCGGCGGCCGGAAGCCGGGCGCACGGGCCGCGATCTCCGGCTGGGCCCGGGCGAACCCCTCGAGGTCGAAGCTCGCGCCGAGGATGTGCAGCACCTCCGCTGCGTCGCGCGCGTCGGTCGGCCGGTCGCTCGAGATGCCGTCGGCGGAGACCCGCACGACGGCGCCCGAGCGCAGCACCCGGTAGAGCGCCTCCTCGTGCCAGACGCTCGCGGCGTCGCGCCCGAACGTCCGGAACCGGAACGTCGAGCGGTGGAAGTCGTATGGCTCGGGGAGGGCGATCGGCACTCCGGGCACCCTAGTGCTCACCACCGGTAGGGTTGGCGCCATGCCTGACAAACTGCTCTCCCTCCTCGGCCGCCTCGACGCGGCCGTCGGCGTCTCCGGCGAAGAGTCGGCCGTCGCCGCGGTCATCGCCGACGAGCTCGCCGGCCACCACGACACCCACGACTCCGACCCGCTCGGGAACCAGTTCTTCACGCGCACCGGCACCGAGGGCGCGCCCACGGTGATGCTGTGCGCCCACATGGACGAGCTCGGCTTCATCGTCCAGCA
>DASUHM010000013.1 GCA_036273515.1 Gaiellales bacterium | reverse complement strand
GGTGCCGACCAAGCAGCCGGTGTGCGCGATCTGCGTGGATCGCACCCGCGGCAAGACGCAGCGCCTCCAGCTCACCCACCGCGTCTCGGTGTGGCTGTGCCACGACCACGCCAGCACGCAGTTTCAGACCAGGCGCAGCGGCAGAGACTTCGTCACCACCCTCGCCGCCATCTGGAAGGCCAACGACTGCCTCACCATCGCCCGCTCCAAGGCCCTCGCTGGCCATCTCGAACGCCAGCGCGAACCCAAACCCCAGCGTCCCCGCCCGGGCAGCTACGCCTGGCCCGACCTGCGCCGCGACCTGGAGCGCGCCTACGCCGACGGCACCACGCCGCAGCAAGCCTGCGCCCACGTCAACGAACACCACGGCGCCGGCCCCGCCCAGCCACCGAGCCGCCGCACCATCCAGCGCTGGCACGCCCAGCGCAGGTGGCTGGTCAGGCCGCCCTAGGCTAGAAGCCCATGCCCGGCCGCATGTCGTTCGCGGTCGCCGCGTTCCCGAGGAACGTGGTGATCCCGAGCGCCTCTTCGGCCGAGCGGAGCATGGAGTAGTGGGTGTAGAACGTCGGGTCGGAAACCGGCTGGACGCCGGCGGCGACCGCGATCGTCGTGACCTGGCACGACGGGTCGGTGTTCGCCGGGTCGGCGCAGTCCTCGCCGGGCGTGCCGCCCTGGCCCTCGTCGAACGTGACGAAGACCAGCGTCTGGCCGGCCTGGTAGTCGGGCGTCGCCTGGATCGCCTCGATCGTCCCCGAGAGCCACCCGTCCATTGACTGCGTGAACGCGGTCGGGTCGCTGGCGCCGGTGCAGCCCGTCTGCCAGTGGTGGTTATGGCACTGGTTCGGCGTGATCCATGTGAAGGCGGCCGTGGGGAGCGCCGTCGCGCCGGCGTCGGACGGATCCATCGGCAGATCGTTCAGCAGGCAGTCAGCGGCGATCGCCGGATACCAGAAGGCGGGATCGTGCCCGTGCTTGTAGTGCGGCCCCTTGCCGCCGCAGTTCGAGCCCATCGACTCCTCGAGGTCGTTCCACGACGACACCTGCTCGTAGATCGACGGGTTCGTGCTCTGCTGGTCGGTGGCCGTCGTGAACCCGGAGGTCGCCGCCATGTAGTTCGGCTGGCTGGGATGGGTCTCGTTGTGGAAGTTGGTCGCGAGCGCGCACTGCGACGCGAGCCGGTTCAGATAGGGAGCGTCCGGGTTGCCGATCGCGTCGGCGTAGGCGAGGTTCTCCTCCATGATCACGACGACGTGCGTGTAGGTCGCGGGCGGCGGGCCCGGCAGGAGCCCGCAGGGATCGGGCGCAGGAGTCGTCTCGCGCGGGACGGCGGCGACGGCGGATGCCCCCGACGGGACGAGCATGGCCGCGCCCGCGAGGACGACGACGCCCAGCCACCGCGCTCTTCGCAGCAACGTGCCCATGGCCGGAACGTTACCGGATATGGGGGCCGTCTCCTGCCCGCCTCGCAGAAAGTTGATGCCTGCCTTGTGGGAACACCCGCGCGCGACCATGATTGGACCGATGCTCGATAGCTCAGGTGCTCTGGCGCTGCCGCGCCCCGCGACCCCGCGCAGGCGCGACGATCCGCGTATGCAGGCGCTCGTGGGGCTCGCGGTGGTGCTGGCCATGATCGCAAGCGCCTGGTGGATTGCGTCGCGGGCTGCGCCCGACCCCGGGCCCCTGGCAGTAGGCGAGACGGGCGCCGGCCTCTCGTTCGGCCCCGTGCTGCGGGGCCAGTGGGCTGTGACGACCCTCTTCACGAACCGTCTCCAAGGCGACACGCCCGCCGTGATCGACTCGGTCTTGCCGGCCACGCCCGGACTCGCCCCGGGGGTCGTGTTCCGCTACGCGATGCTGGGCAGGCTGCAGCACGGCGCCCCGGGGTACGAGCGCGGGTGGCCGCCGGACAACGGCCGGATCCTGCCGCTGCGACGGGCCGTCGTCCGGCCCGGCGATCCGGCCGCGATTCTCATCGGCGTCGCCTCGCGCCGCTTCGGGTACTGGCGCATCCGCGCCTTCACGGTGCGGTATCACGTCGGCGGGGCCCACTACCAGGCCACGTTCGACGAGGGGATCGCGATCAGGGTCACCTCTGACTGCGGCTCGTGCGCCGAGCGCAGCCAGCTGGCCGGCCGCCTCCGCTAGCTCGCGAGCCGCCGCTCCATCACCCGCCGCCCGGCGTCGGCGCCGACCACGAGCGCGATCGAGAAGGTGACCACGATCGCCCCGAGCGCGATCACCTGCGGCTCGAGCGCGGGCGTGCGCGTGCCCGAGTAGAGGAACACCGGGTACGTCGGCGAGCTCGGCGGCGCCAGGAACGAGGCGATCGCGAACTCGTCGAACGAGATCGTGAAGCAGATGAGCGCGCTCGAGATCAGCGCCGGCACGATCAGCGGCAGCGTCACGAGCACGAATGCACGCACCGTGTCTGCACCGAGGTCACGGGCGGCCTCGACGATCGACTCGTCGAGCGTCCGCAGTCGGGGCACGATGACGAGCAGCGAGTACGGCAGCGAGATCACGATGTGGCCGGCCAGCACCGCGGCCAGGGACGCCTGGTAGCCGAGCTCGTGGATCACGATCACCATCCCGATCGCGAGCACGATGTAGGGCACGACCAGCGGCAGCAGGAGGAGCGTCGTCCACACCGAGCGCAGGAACAGGCGCCGGCCGGTCACGGCGAGCGCCGCCAGGAGCCCGAGCAGGCTGGCGGCGATGCCGTTCAGGAGCGCCAGCCAGGCGCTGCGCTTGAGCGCGCCCGTCAGGTCGGTGTTCGCGAAGGCGGCGTGGAACCACTTGGTGGTGAACCCAGAAAGCGGCAGCGCCGGGATGTACGCGTCGTTGAACGCGAACACCACCAGCACGACAAGTGGCACGTACAGGAACACGACCATGAGCCAGAAGTAGCCGCCCAGGAACACCTTGCCGAGACGGCCGGCGGCGGCGTTCACGAGTTCGCCTCGCGCAGGTCGGTGGCCAGGAACCGGCCGAACACGAGCAGCATCACGAACACGACCGCCACGAGCCACAGCGCCAGCACCGCCCCGTAGTTCCAGTTGGGCGTGTCCTGGAAGAACGACTGGATCGAGTTGCCGAACATCTGGCTGCCCGGGCCGCCGACCAGGAGCGGCGTGATGAACTCGCCGGTGGTCGGAATCAGGACGAACACGAAGCCGGCGATCACGCCCGGCAGGCTCAGCGGCAGCGTCACCCGGAAGAAGGTCGTGAGCCGGCCGGCGCCGAGATCCTGCGCCGCCTCGAGCAGGTGCGTGTCGAGCCGGTCGAGCAGCACGAAGATCGGCACCGCCACGAACGGCACCCACGAGTAGAAGAGGACGAGGCCGACCGAGAACTTCGAGTAGATCAGCCAGGGGACGCCGTCGCCGTGCGAGCGCAGGTGCAGATCCCAGATCGCCGTGTTGATGACGCCGTTGTTCGACAGCATGATCTTCCAGGCGATCACCCGCAGCAGGTAGCTCGTGAAGAACGGCGCCAGCATCAGCAGCAGCAGCGTGTAGCGGGAACGGCGGGCGCCGAACGCGAGGAAGTAGGCGAGCGGGTACGCGGCCGCCACCGCCACGAGCGAGACCACGACCGTGATCACCATCGAGACCTCGAAGCGGTGCCAGAACGGGTTCGGGAACTTCCCCTCGGACGGCGGCAGGAAGTCCTTCCACATCGACCACGTGAACTTCGTCGGCGTGAACGGCAGGTTCGTCTTGACGTCGACGCTGTAGAGCGCGATCAGGACGATCGGCGCCACCATCACCGCCAGCACGATCACGACCGGCGGAACGATCAGGAAGCCGCGCCCGGCGCGCATGCGCGGCCGCCGCCGCGGGCCCTCGGCGATCTCCCGGCCGGTCACCTCGGTCTCGAGCCGACCCGTTCCGGCCTCATCAGGCGGACGCGGTCACCTCTTCCCACGCCTGCTGGACGGCGGCCTCGTTCGGCTCCCACGACTGCAGGTGCACGTCGGCCGAGGCGAGCACGTTCGGGTTGCCGATGTCGAGCGACCTGGCGACCGCCTTGTCCTGGATCTCGCTCGCCTTGATCGTCGCGTCGGCGCTGCCGTAGTAGAAGTAGTTCGTGAGGCTCAGGCAGGACTTGTGGTTGATGTAGGACTCGACGTAGTCGTGGGCGTGGTAGTAGTTCTTCGTGTCCTTGCCGAGCATGAAGCCGCAGTACCAGCCGAGCCGGCCCTGGCTGGGCTTCATGTAGGCCATCGGGATGCCCTTGCTCCTCGCGTAGACCCACTGGTCCTGCCAGCTGTAGGCGATCCAGACGTCGCCGTTCTGGAGCGCGGGCTGGAGGTCGGTGTACTCGCTCGACCACAGGAACTTGTTCAGCGGGTACTGCTCGATCAGCGCGTTCTTCGCGTTGGTCAGCTGGTCGTCGCTCAGGTTGTCCATGGCGTGGCCGCCGTAGCCGAGCTTGAGCGCGGCGATCTCGAAGTTCGTCGTGTTGCCGTTCCACATCGAGATGCGGCCCTTGTACTTCGGGTTCCAGAAGAGCTCCCACCCGGTGGCGTCGGCCGGATCGACCTTGTCTGTGCGGTAGATGACGCTGCCGTAGCCCCAGTCCCAGGGGATGAAGTACTGCTGCCCGTTCACCTGGCCGCCCTTGACGAGCGCCGGGTTCAGGTTCGCGAAGCTCGGCAGGAGCTTGGTGTCCCACGGCTGCACGAGCCCATCGCGGACGTAGTCCTGGAGGTTCTCGATGCAGGGGTGGATCACGTCGAACTGCTGACCGGAGCGGACCTTGTTCAGCGCCTCGCTGTCGTTCACGATCAGGCTGTACGTGATCCCGTCGGCGCCGAACTTCTTCGTGTACTCGTCGCCGGCGCTGAGCCCGCCGGCCTTCTTGTTGGTCGGCGTGCCGAACGCCTGGTAGCCGTCCCACTCCAGGATGGAGAGGTTGCCCGGCTCCTTCGCGATTGAGGGGCGCTTGACCGACGACGCCGCCGGGCTGCCACCCGAGTTCGACGACCCACAGCCGCCGAGAAGCACCGCGCCGCCGAGTCCCGCGGCGCCCATGAGAAACGACCTGCGATCCATCGAAGACACGATTTCGCCTCACCTTTTCGTCCAGCGGGATGGACGACCCTACCGGTAATCTGGGCGTGAGTCCAGAGCCGGATCGCATGTTCCAGCCATTGCCCAGACGCCGCTGCACGTGGTGTGTCGTGCTCGCCACAATCGCCCTCTGCGGGTGCGGCGGCTCGTCACCCGCCGCCGCGCCGAAGGCGCCGCCGGTGCTGCCCGCCGCTGCCGTCTCGTACCTCCCGAGCAAGGTGCGCCCGCTGACGGCGACCGACCTGACCCACGAGTCGACGGCGCCGGGCCTCGCCGCGGGCCTCAACCGCTGGGGCTACGTGGCCGGGGCTCAGCGCCTCTTCCAGGGGCAGTCGAAGACGCTCCAGGTGGTCGTCTCGCGGACGCTCGAGTTCCGCTCGCCGGCCGGCGCGGCCGCCTATGTGCGGTACGTGCACCGGCAGGCGACGGCCGTGTTCGGCGCAGTGCCGACGCAGGTCCCGCTCGTCGCCGGGTCACGGCGCGGCTGGACGATCACGCTCGCGCCGTGCGCCTGTCACATGGCGAGCCCGGCCCTCGTCGGCGTCGCCAGCGCGGGCCGGCGGGTGAGCTGGCTCGAGGTGAACGGCCCGACGGCATCGGCCGACGCGCTCACGCGCCTGCTCGCCCAGGCCCCCTGAGACAGCTCTGTCACGGAGCGAGACAAGTGTGTCACAAGTCTTGCTAGTCGACTAGAGCAAGCGGATACTTTCGCAAAGCCACGGATCGAAAGAGAGCGCGAGGGTCTTCGCCGCGCCAGGGCAGGTGGCACAACGCGAATGGGAGGAAGCAACGTGAGGTTGTTTGGACGTAAACGCGCTGCGGCAATGGCCGTGGTGTTCGCGGCGCTCGCGGCCGCGCCGGTCGCCAACGCGGCCGTGATGAGGCAGCAGCCCTCGTCGTCGTACCAGGCGAACGGCACCGTACGCAAGATCATCGTCGTGGGGAACACGGCCTACCTCGGCGGCGATTTCACCGCCATGATCCCGAGCGGCGGCGGCACCGCCGTCACCCGCAACCACGCGGCCGCCGTCGACATGACCACGGGCAACCTGCTGCCGTGGAACCCGAACGTCAACGGCACCGTGCGCGCGCTCCTCGCGAGCGGCGGCAACGTCTACCTCGGTGGCTCGTTCACCACGGTCGGCGGTGCGGCGCACAAGAACATGGTCGAGGTCAACGGCACGACCGGCGCGCCGGTCGCGGCGTTCGCCAACACCACCCGCCCGAACAAGATGGTGCGGGCCTTTGTGCAGATCGGCAACAACCTCTACGTCGGCGGGGCATTCACGAGCCCGCGGTCGTTCCTCATGGAGGTCAACGCCACCAACAACACGTACATCCCGACGTGGGCGCCCGTCGTCGACGGCGAGGTGCACGCGCTGGCGACCGACTCCACCGGCTCGCGCATCGTCGAGGGCGGATTCCAGCAGTGCGCCATCGGGTCCGGCTGTGACGGCCGCATCGCCGTCGGCGCCGTGACCACCACCGACGGCTCGTTCCTGCCGTTCGTCTACCACGGCCCCTCGACGTTCATCCCGCCGCCGGGCTTCCCGTACCGGCCGTTCCAGTCGCTCGCGTTCACGACCGACGGGGACACGCTGTTCCTCTCGGGCTCCGGCAACGGCGGCACGATGCTCTCCATCAACATGGAGGACGGCAACGTCAACTGGCGTGCCGGCTTCAACGGCAACGTGGTCGGCGTCGGCGTCACGGACGGCGTCGTCTACGTCGGTGGTCACTACACCGACTACTGCGGACCGATCAACGGTAACAACTTCGTCTGCGCCGGCCTGCCCGGCTTCGCAGCCCGCGACAAGCTGTCCGCGTTCGACGAGACCACGGGCGCCATCTTCCCGTGGGATCCGTCGGCGAACACCAACCTCGGCATCGAGGCGGTCGCCGCCGGCAGCAACCGGCTCGCGATCGGCGGCGAGTTCACCCGCGTCGGCGGTGTGGATCAGCAGCACTTCGCCCGCTTCACCGAGTAGCGCAACGATCGACCGCCATCTCGCCTGCTACGGGGCGAGGTGGCGGTCGAGCCATGCCCGCATCCGCTCGATGCCGTCGAGCACGTGGGCGCGCTCCCGCCACCCGTGGCCCTCGCGCGCGTAGACGACCAGCTCGGTCTCGACGCCCTCGGCCGCGAGCGCCTGATAGAGCTCCTGGCCCTGCGAGAGCGGGACGCACAGATCGAGCTCTCCGTGCATGACCAGCGTGGGCGTCCTCACCCGGCGCACGTGCGCGATCGGTGACCGGTTGAAGTAATCGCCCGTCTGGTCGTAGGGATCGGCGTCCAGGAAGAGCTCGTCGAAGCGGCCGATGTTGGTCGTGTTGTGGAAGGACAGCCAGTTCGTGACGGCGGCCATCGGCACCGAGGCGCGGAAGCGGCCGGTCTGGGTGATCGCCCACGCCGACATGAACCCGCCGTAGCTCGTCCCCACGATCGCGACCCGGTCGCCGTCGGCCGTGCCCTCGGCGACGACCGCCTCGACGCCGGCGAGGATGTCGCGCAGGTCGCCGCCGCCCATGTCGCCCAGGTTGGCGCGGGCGAACTCCTGGCCGCGTCCGGAGCTCCCGCGCGGATTGGGGAGCAGGATCGCGTAGCCGGCTTCGAGCATCCCGGCCAGGCGCGCGTCGGGATGCGCGCAGTCGTACGAGTCGGTGGGGCCGCCGTGCACCCAGACGACGAGCGGGAACGGCGCCGTGCCGGACGGCGTCAGGAGCAGGCCCTCGACCTCGAGGTCGTCCGAGGCCCACGTGTGCCGGGCGCACGCACCCGCGACCGCCGCCGGTTCAGGGTTGAGCTGCGAGAGCGGCTGCCAGCCCGCGCCGGGATCGGCGACCGCGAGCGCGCGCAGCTCCGGGGCGCTCCGCCACGAGCTGTGCGCCGCCGCCAGCACGGTGCCGTCCGGCGAGGGCGATGCGGCCGGCACCCAGCCGGAGAGGAGCGACTCGTGGCCGCTCCAGAGCACCTGGGCGGCGCCGTCGAGGCCGATCGTGCCGACGGCGTGCGCCAGCCCGCGCGCGCCCGCGAACCAGAGCGTGCGCTCGTCCCGCCACTCCAGGCAGCCGGCGTCGATCGCGGGCGCCAGCACCCGGGCCTCGCCGCCGGCGGTGGCGACCAGGGTGGTCTCGCCGAGCAGGATGCCCCGGTCGGAGCAGAAGCCTTCGACGAACGCGACGGTGCTCCCGTCCGGCGAAAGGGTGGGGTAGGCGATCTGCATCCCGGGCTCGTGCAGCGTCCGCGCCGCGCCGGCCTGAAGGTCGATGGCGACGAGTCGGGCGCGGTACCAGCCGCTCTCGGACGGGTCCTCGCTGACGACGGCGACGACTTCGCCGCCGCGCCAGTCGAGCTCCCAGACGTTCAGGCCGTCGGGGCCGACGCGGGTCGTCTCGCCGGTGGTGATGTCGATGGTGTGGAGCCGGCGCCAGTGCTCCGCGGGCCGGGTGACCTTCGGGTCGCCGTCGCCCGCGTCAATGCGCGTGGCCGAGTCGGCGCCGGCCCGGTCGGAGCCCGGGTCGGCCGCCAGCACCAGGAGCTGCGACCCGTCTGGCGAGAAGCGCACGTCCTCGGCCGACCCCTCGAGCGTGCCGACGGGCCGGGCCTCGCCGGCGCCGTCGTCGAGCAGGTGGACGGCGGCACGGCCGGCGTGGTCGCGGTCGGACAGGAACGCGAGCGTGCGGCCGTCCGGCGCCCATCGCGGCGACGTGTCCGACCGCGGGCCGTGGCTCGCCTCGCGGGCGCCCGAGCCGTCGGCGGCGGCGATCCAGATGCGGCTCGACACGCCCTCCTCGGGGCGGCTGAAGCTCTCCTGGACGCTGAACGCGACCTGCGTACCGTTCGGCGAGAACGCCGGCTGCGACGGGTGCAGCAGGTCGAGGAGCCGCTCGGCGATCACGCCGGCGATCCTACTGGAGCGGTGCCCGGGTCAGCCCGAGGAGGCGCTCGTGCGTCTCGGCGTCGGCGGCGGCGAGCAGCCCGGTCGGCCCGCGGCCCCAGGCATCGCCGAACAGATCGGTCACGACGCGCCCGGCCGCCTCGCAGATCGCGGTGCCGGCGCCGAAGTGCACGCTGTCGCGCGGAACGCCATCTGTCACATACGCCGCGCGCCGACCGGTGGCGACCCAGGCAAGCGCGAGCGACGTCGACACGACCCGCGGCTTGAACGCCGCCAGGAAGCGTGGATCGCCGGCGAGCGTCGCCGCCTGGAGCCGGGGGCGCTCGGCAACGGCGGATCGAAGTTGAGATCGACCAGCCGGACGCGGCTGCCTCCGTTGCCGCCGGCATGGCTGCCGGACTCCTCGGCCAGGATCCCGGCCGCCGGGCGGTCGGACGCGAGCACCGCGAGCATGGCGGCCTCGGCTCGATGTCCGCGTGACGGAAACGTGTGCTTCGGTCACGGCGGGATCATCGCCGCTCAGCGGGTGATCCTGCCCGGGCCGGGCGTTGACCGCCCGGCCCGAGCAGGGTGAGTCACGGCGCCACGACGTGGGCGCGCAGCTCGCTCGAGTTGAACCAGCCGTTCGTGTAGACGACGCTCAGCACCGAGCGGAACCAGCTCGGCCGCAGCGTGTGCACCCGCACGTCGATCGCGCAGCTCGCGCGCGCCGGGAGCACGAGGCCGGGCTTGCACCGCGGCAGGCCCGTGTCGGCCAGGAGCTGCGTGTTCGCGGCGAGGGTGAACACGTACCCGCCCGAGCCGCTGATGTCGACCGTGTCGATCGTCTGCCGTGCGCCGGTGCCGTTGTGGAGCGTGACCAGCTTGTCCGGATGCTGGCCACTCACGACGGTGCCGTAGTAGACGTGCGCGGGCTGCATCGAGTTCTTCGTGTTCGCATACGCCGCGGCTGCGACGACGAGCACGGCGGCGACGACGGTCGCCGCGAGGAATTTGCGGTGTCTCATCCATCCCCTCCCTGGGATTGGCGTGGCGGACCCGTTCGCGCGCCGCGCACCTGCCGTATTCATGGCGAGCGCCGAACGAGTGACCGGCCCGGTGTCCGATTCGAGTCCGCCAACTCCGCGGCGTCGTCGCGCCTGACCGGGATGTCCGGCGCCGGAGCGCCGACATCCGGGTCCGCCGAGCCGTCGTCGTCAGCGCCGGGCCGATCCCGTGAAGCGGGCAGTGTGCCACCCTCCGCCACCCGCCGCAAGCTGACAGGTTCTGCGATGGGGCTTGAATCGCCTTTGTGACAGGTGTACGTTTTCCGGGCGATGTGCAGGTGGAGGATCCTCATCGGGATCGTCACGGTCGCCGTGGTGAGCGCGGCCTTCGCCGCTCCTGCCTCCGCCCGCTCGCCGAGCAACGCGAACATCACCTTCCAGGTCGGCTCCACGGTGACCGAGCCGAACCCCGGGACGATCGTCGCGCACGCAATCCTCACGTGGACGCCCGGCGCGAGCAACGTGGGCGCGAGCTGCTGCACGAACGACATCCAGGACGCGTCGGCCGACACCTTCCTCGCCGAGACGACGGCCAACCGCTACCCGTTCATCTGGAACAGCGACGACGCCAAGCGCTTCGAGATCGACTCGTACGACTCGCGCGGCTTCTACGTCGGAAGCGCGTTCACGAATGCGCCCACCTATGTCTCGCTGTTCGGCGAGGCCGACGACGCGTTCGGCACGTACTCCGGCAAGTGGTTCACGCAGACGACCACGAACGCCCTCGACGGCTCGCTGCACTACTCCACCGCCGGCGGCGCGAGCGTCACGTTCTCGGCGAGCGTGCGCACGCTCGGGTGGATCACCACAGTGGGCCCGGGACACGGGTCGGCCAGGGTGTACGTCGACGGCCACCTGGCGCAGACGGTCTCGACCCATGCGACCCACAATGGCTACCGCCGGATCGCCTTTGCCCGGGCCTGGTTCGCGGGGCCGGCAGATCCGGCCCATACCATCACGATCGTGAACGCGGGCACCGCCAGCCACAGCCGGGTCGACGTCGACGGCTTCATCAACGTCGCAGAGGACTGAGGCGCCCGGCTCCGACGTCGAGGTGGTGGTCGTCGGGGGCGGCGTCGCCGGGCTCTCTGCGGCCTGGGAGCTGCGTGACCGCGACGTGCTCGTGCTGGAGGCCGAGGACCGGGCCGGCGGCCGGCTCATGTCGGAGCCGCGCGGGCGCTACTGGCTGAACTTCGGCGGCCACGTCCTCGCCGGCGAGGACTCGGCCACCGGCCGGCTGCTGAGCGCGACCGGCGTCGAGGCGGCGTCCGTCCCCGGCGTCCTCACGGCGCTTGCGATGAACGGCCGGGTGCTCGCGGGCGGGCGGGTCGAGACCTATCCGCTGCGGCTGCAGCTGACGCGGGGGGAGCGGCTCGCGCTGCTTCGGGCCGGTGCCCGGGTGCGGCTGGCGGTGCTCGAGTACGGCCGCGTCTCCCGCCGCCGTGGCGGCGAGTCGGAGGCCGACCGGCGGGCGCGCGTGCTCGCCTATCGCGACGACCGCACGTTCGCCGACTTCCTCGGGGAGGTGCCCGCCGAGGTCGACGCGATCTTCCGGCCGACGATCCGGCGCTCGTCCGGCGAGCCCGAGCAGGTATCCGCCGGCTACGGGATCGGCTACTTCCAGCTCGTCTGGGATCGGAAGGGCGGCCTGACGCGGAACGTGCTCGGCGGCTCGGCCCGGCTGCCGGAGGCGATCGCCGACGCGCTCGGCGAGCGCGTCCGTACCGGCGCGCGGGTCGAGCGGGTGGTCGCCGCCGGCGAGCGGGTGACGGTGGCCGTGGGTGGCGAGGAGATCCGGGCCCGGTTCGCCGTGGTGGCGGCGCCGGCGTACGCTGCCCGCGAGATCCTGGAGGGCATCCCAGCCGAGACGGCCGAGGCGCTCGGCCGGGTCGCATATGGCCCCTACGTGGTCGGCGCGCTCCTGACCGACGAGCCAGGGCCGATGCCCTACGACAATATCTACGCCGTGGCGACGCCGAAGACGTCCTTCAACATGCTCTTCAACACGGCGAACGTCACCCGCGGCCCGGGGCCGCGCGAGCCCGGCGGCACGCTCATGGTGTACTCGGCGGCCGGCCTGGCCGACGCGCTGGCCGATCGCGACGACGAGGAGGTCGCCCGCATCTACGCCGACGACGTCGCCCGTATGTTCCCCGCGGTCGCCGGCCACATCCGCGAGGTCAAGATCCGCCGCTGGCCGCACGGGCTGCCGCATCCCCGGCCCGGCCGCCATCTGCTCCAGCCCGCGCTCGAGCGACCGCTCGGAAACGTCTTCCTGGCCGGCGACTACCTGGGCACGACCTACGTCGACACCGCCGTCACGACCGGCACCGCCGCCGCCCGCGCGATCCGCCGCCGGCTGCGTGAATAACACGGGGCCAGGCCCCAGCACACGGGGCCGGCCCGGTTCTCGGTCAGATCGTCGCGCCGCCGTCGACGACCAGCGTGTGGCCGGTGACGTAGTCCGACGCGGCGGACGCCAGATAGGCGATCGCGCCCTTCAGGTCGGACTCGCCGCCGTAGCGGCGCATGGGGATCCCGGCGGTCAGCCGGTCGCCGGCGCGGTCGAGCACCGGCTGGGAGAGGTCGGTCGGGAACCACCCCGGGGCGATCGCGTTCACCGCGATCCCGTGCCGCGCCCACTTGGTCGCCAGGTCGCGGGTGAAGGCGACCACGGCGCCCTTGGTCGTGCTGTAGGCGATGGCGTCGAGCTCCTCGGGCGGCTGGCCGCGCAGCCCCGTGATGGACGCGATGTTCACGATCTTGCCGCCGCCCTGCCCGATCATCACCCGCCCGACGGCCTGGCTGCACAGAAAGACGCCGGTCAGGTTCACGTCGACGACCTTCTGCCAGCCGCGCAGCGGCGTGTCCTCGACCGGGTCGGCCCATGCCGTGCCGGCGTTGTTCACGAGCACGTCGATGCGGCCGAAGCGGTCGCTCGTGTCGGCGACCATGCGGGTCACGTCGTCGGACGAGGAGACGTCGCAGGGAAGCCCGGCGCAGCGGACGCCCCGCTCTTGCTCGAGGTCGGCGGCGACCCGCGCGCAGCGCTCGCCGTCGCGTCCGCACACGACCACGTTCGCGCCGAGCTCCGCGAGCGCGTCGGCCATCTGCAGGCCGATGCCGGTGCCGCCGCCGGTCACGATCGCGACGCGGCCGCCGAGGTCGAACAGATCGCGGACGTTCACCCGGCCACCCCGTGCGCGGCCGTCTCCCGCGCCCGCTCGCGCAGGACGTGCTTCTGCACCTTGCCGGTGGCGGTCTTCGGCAGCGCGTCGACGAGCTCGACCGACTTCGGCAGCTTGTGCCGCGCCAGCCGGCCGCCGGCGTGCCCGCGCAGCTCCTCGAGCGTCGGCGCCGCGCCCTGGCGCGCGACGGCATAAGCCTTCGGCACCTCGCCCCACAGCTCGTCGGGGATGCCGATCACCGCCACCTCGACGAGGTCGGGATGGCCGGCGAGCGCATGCTCGACCTCGATGCTCGAGATGTTCTCGCCGCCGGAGATGATCATGTCCTTGAGCCGGTCGCGGATCTCGACGTAGCCGTCGGGATGCATCACGCCCAGATCGCCGGAGTGGAACCAGCCGTCGCGGAACGCCGCCGCGGTGGTCTCCTCGTCGCGGTAGTAGCCGACTGCGACGTTGTTGCCCTGCATGACGATCTCGCCGACCGTCTCGCCGTCGGCGGGGACGTCCGCGCCGGACGGGTCGACGATCCGGATCACCTCGCTCACGACCGTGCCGACGCCCTGGTGGGAGCGCAGCTGCACCCGCTCGTCTGCGGGCAGCCCGTCCCACGCCGGCTGCCAGGCGCACACGGCGATCGGCCCGTACGTCTCCGTGAGGCCGTAGAGGTGGGTGACGCGCATGCCGAGCTCCTCGACCGTTCCGAGCAGCGCCGGCGAGGGCGGGGCGCCGCCGACGAAGACCCTCACCTCGTGGGGAAGCGCCGTCCGGGCCGGGTCGCCCGCCAGCATCAGGAGCACCGTCGGCGCGCCGCACAGGTGGGTGACCTCACCGGCCGCCATCATCCTCCACACGGCGCCCGGGTCGAACCGCGGCAGGCAGCGGTGCTCGCCGCCCATCGCCGTAACCGCCCAGGTGAACGCCCAGCCGTTGCAGTGGAACATCGGCAGCGTCCACAGGTATCTCGCCCGCGCATCGATCTGCGCTTCCGCGATCACGCCGAGCGTGTGCAGATAGGCGCCGCGATGCGTATACATCACACCCTTCGGGCGCCCCGTCGTGCCGCTCGTGTAGTTGATCGAGAGGAGCGCCGTCTCGTCGGCCGGCGCCTCGATCGGGCCGGGCTCCCTCGCCGCCAGCCGGGCCTCGTAGTCGGATGCATCGTGCGGCGCGGCGCGCGTCTCGATCACGAGCGGCGGGTCGGCCAGGCCGGCGACCGCCTCGGCGGCCGTGGCCGCCAGGGTCGGGTGCACGACGAGGACGCGGGCGGCGGAGTGCTCGAGGATGTACGCCACCTCCGCCGCCGCGATGCGCACGTTGATGGGGACGAGGATCGCGCCCGCGGCCGGCACGGCGAAGTGCAGCTCGAGCATCTCGGGGACGTTGGGCAGGAAGGCGGCGACGCGATCGCCGGGCCGAACGCCGCACGCCCGCAGGGCGGACGCGCCGCGGGCGCAGCGGTCGACGAGCTCGGCGTACGAGGCCGTCCAGTCGTCCCAGCGCAGCGCCGGCCGGTGGCGCCACACGTGCCCGGCGTGCGTCAGCAGGGTGAGCGGGCTGAGCGGCGCGTGTGATGCGGAGGACGTCATGGGGCCGGCGCGCGGTCCCGGGCCGCTGCGGCCGCCGCCGCCTCGAGCCTGGCCGGCACTCCCCTCTCCATGGCCCGGGCGAAGGCGTCGCGCCGCTCGCCGGCGAGGAATCGCTTGTACATATTCTCGCAGAAGATGGCGGCCTTCCAGTGGGCGAGCGCCTCGTACCAGGCCAGGCGCGCGACCGGGCGGCCGGCCCGCGCGGCGTAGCGCTCGACGAGCTCGGCACCGGTCGGGAAGCCCGCGCTCCGGGTGACGGGCGAGAGGTCGACGATCCCCTCTGCCGGCGGCGGCCCGGAGTCGGCGTAGGTCGAGAACAGGTAGCCCAGGTCGGCCAGCGGATCGCCGATCGTGGCGAGCTCCCAGTCGAGGATCGCCGACACCCGCCCGGGTGCATCGGGGGCGGCCAGGAGGTTGCCGACCCGGTAATCGCCGTGCACGACGGTGGCCGGGCCGGACTCCGGCACGGTCTGTGCCAGGGCCGCGCCCAGCTCCGCCACCAGCGGCAGGTCGCGGGTGCGGTTCACGTCCCAGAGGCCGAGGAAGCGGCGCACCTGGCGGAGCAGGTAGCCGTCTGGCCGGCCGAAGGCGTCGAGGCCGGCCGCGCGGATGTCGATGGCGTGGACCTCGACGAGCGCGTCGACGACGTCGGTACCAAGACGTGCGCGTTCCGTCGCGTCATCGATTTCGACAGGAAGTTGCGTATCGATGGGAACGCCCTCTATCAACGTCATCAGGTAGAACGGCACGCCGATGACGCTCTCGTCCCGGCAGACGGCCAGCACCTCGGGGACGCGGGCCCCGGCCCGGTGAAGCGCAGCGACGATGCCGCTCTCCCGCACCATGTCGTGCGCCGAGGGCGGCAACGGCGGGGGCGGCGGCCGGCGCAGCACGACCCGGGCGCCGTCCCGCTCGACCAGGTAGGTCAGGTTGGAATGCCCGTCCCCGAGCGGTTCCACGCGGGTCGGGCCGGCGCCCACCCCGTGCCGGTCGCAGAAGCCGGCGACGGCGGCGACGTCGACGCCCGGGCTACTCGAAGCTCCAGCCATCGCCCGATCGGTACCGCTCGAGGATGCGGCGGGCGACCACCATCCGGTGCACCTCGTCCGGGCCGTCGAGGATCCGGGCGTACCGCGCGCCCAGGTACATCGCGGCCAGCGGCGAGTCGCCCGAGACGCCCAGCGCGCCGTGTACCTGCACGGCCCGGTCGATCACGTCATGTAGCGCGACGGCGGCAAACGTTTTGATGAGCGAAATTGCGACGCGGGCATCCTCGCCCCGGTCGATCCGGCCCGCGGCGTCGAGCGTCATCAGCCGGCAGGCGGTGATCTGGGCGGCGGAGTCTGCGATCCAGGTCTGCACCGCCCCCTTCTCGGCGAGCGGCTCGCCGAACGCCGTCCGCTCGAGGCTGCGGGCGCACATGAGGTCGAAGGCGCGCTGCATCTGGCCGATCCAGCGCATCGCGTGGTGGATGCGGCCCGGCCCCAGCCGCATCTGGGCCAGGCGGAAGCCGTCGCCGCGCTCGCCGAGGGTGTTCGCCATCGGCACCCGGACCGAGGAGAAGCGCACCTCGCAGTGGGAGTCCCAGCCCCTGCCCTCATGGCCGAAGACCTCGATACGGCGCACCACCCCCACGCCGGGCGTGTCGGCCGGGACGACGATCAGCGACATCCGCCTGCGCGGCGGGGCGTCGGGGTCGGTCACCGCCATGACGATCCCGAACCCCGCGCCGTCGGCGCCGGTCGAGAACCACTTGTGGCCGTCGATCACCCACGCGTCGCCGTCCTCGCGCGCCCGGCTCTCGAGGCCGGTCGGGTCGGCGCCGGACACCTCGGGCTCGGTCATGCCGAAGAAGGAGCGCACGTCGCCCGCGACAAGTGGCGCGAGCCATGCCGCCTTCTGCTCGGCCGTCCCGGCCAGGGCCAGGATCTCGCCGTTGCCGGCGTCGGGCGCCTGGCAGCCGAAGGCGAGCTGGCCCCAGTAGCTGCGGCCGATCTGCTCGTTCAGGAGGGCGTAGGTGAGGAAGCCCTGGCCGGTGCCACCCGCCTCGGGGCCGATGTGCGGCGCCCACAGCCCGGCCTCCCGGGCCTGGCGACGCACGTCGGCGATCAGCTCCTGCGAGGCGTCGTCGCCGCGGGCGAAGGCGGCCTCGTTGGGGTAGACGTGCGCGTCCATGAACGCCGCGTAGCGCTCGCGCAGCGCCTGGATCTCGGGTGTCACGGCCGGGGCGTCGCTCATCCCCGTGTGTATACCTGAAGGGCGCGCGGGGTACCGTCGCGGGCATGAGCGGCTACACGAAGACCAACCTCCGCGCGGTCGAGGACTCGGCGCCCAAGTTCGGGATGCCGTCCGAGATGCACGCCCGTTTTGCCCGCACGCCGATCGAGGGGGAGACGCTGGGCCTGAGCCTCTTCAGCCTCGAGCCCAACTTCCGCATCCCCTTCGGCCACAAGCACATGAGCCAGGAGGAGGTGTACGTGGTCGTTTCCGGCTCGGGCCGGGTCAAGGTGGGCGACGAGGTCGTCGACCTCGCCCGGTGGGACGCGGTTCGCTTCGACAAGGACACCATGCGGGCCGTCGAGGCCGGGCCCGACGGGATCGAGTACGTCGCGTTCGGCGCCGGCGAGGATGCCCGCGAGGCCGAGATGGCGCAGGACTTTTGGACCGACTAGCCCCCGAGGCGCCCCAGCTCGCCTCCGTCAGCCTGCGCATCAACGGCGAGGAGCACGCGCTCGAGCTCGACACGCGCACCTCGCTGCTCGATCTTCTGCGCGAGGGGCTCGGGCTCACCGGCGCGAAGAAGGGCTGCGACCACGGCCAGTGCGGCGCCTGCACCGTCCTCGTGGACGGGCGTCGAGCGAACGGGTGCCTGCTGCTCGCCGTGACGCTGGACGGCACCCATGTGACGACCATCGAGGGCCTCGCCGCCGACGAGGAGCTGCACCCGATGCAGTCCGCCTTCGTCGCGCAGGACGGCTTCCAGTGCGGCTACTGCACGCCCGGCCAGATCTGCTCTGCCGTCGGGATGATGGCCGAGGTCGAGGCAGGCTGGCCGAGCCATGCGACAGCCGACGTCACCGGGGTCCCTCGGCTCGACGCCGACGAGATCCGCGAGCGCATGAGCGGCAACATCTGCCGCTGCGGCGCCTACCCGAACATCGTCGCCGCCATCGAGGAGGCGGCCGGCCTGTGAGGCCGTTCCGCTACGAGCGCGCCGCCGACGAGCCGGCCGCCGTCGCCGCCGTCGCCGATCCGGGCGCGAAGTTCCTCGGCGGCGGCACGAACCTCGTCGACCTCATGCGGCTCGGGGTCGAGACGCCGTCCCTGCTCGTCGACGTCACCCGGCTGCCGCTCGACCGGATCGAGCCGCTGGAGGACGGTGGCGTGCGCATCGGCGCGGGCGTGCGAAACAGCGAGCTCGCCGCCGATTCCCGCATCCGCGAGCGCTACCCGGCGCTGGCCGAGGCGCTCCTGGCCGGCGCATCGGGCCAGCTGCGCAACCTGGCCACGACCGCCGGCAACCTGATGCAGCGCACCCGGTGCCCCTACTTCCAGAACGTCACGATGCCGTGCAACAAGCGCGAGCCCGGGAGCGGCTGCCCGGCCGTCGAGGGCGAGCACCGGAACCTGGCGATCCTCGGCCACTCCGAGCACTGCGTGGCCACCCACCCCTCGGATATGGCGGTGGCGCTGGCCGCGTTCGACGCGACGGTGCGGGTCGTCTCGCCCGCCGGCCCGCGCGACATCCCGCTGGTCGAGTTCCACCGCCTGCCCGGCGACGAGCCGCAGCGCGACACGGTGCTCGGCGACGGCGAGCTGATCGTCGCGGTCGACCTTCCGGCCCTGCCGCTGGCCGCCCTGTCGCGCTACCGCAAGGTGCGGGAGCGGGCCTCGTACGCGTTCGCCATCGTCTCGGTCGCCGCGGCCCTCGAGGTCGCCGACGGGCGGGTGGTCGACGTGCGCATCGCGTTCGGCGGCCTGGCGCACCGGCCCTGGCGAGCGACCGTCGCCGAGGACGCCCTCCGCGGCGAGGTCGCCGGCCCCGAGGCGTTCGTGGCGGCGGCCGACGCCGAGCTGGCCGCCGCCCGGCCCTTGCGCGACAACGCCTACAAGGTCGACCTCGCGCGGGCGGCGCTCGTGCAGACGCTCGAGGGGCTGGCGGCATGAGCATCGCCGTGCGCAACGTCGGCGTCCCGGTCGAGCGGGTCGAGGGGCGCGAGAAGGTCACCGGCCGGGCGGTCTATGCCTACGAGCACGCACCCGAGGGGGTCGCCTACGCCGCGGTCGTCACGTCATCGGTCGCCCGCGGATCGGTGCGCGGGATCGATGCCGAGCCGGCGCGCTCGCTGCCCGGGTTCCTGGACGTGCTCTCGGCCGAGAATGCCCCCAACCTGCCCGGCGCCGAGGGCGAGCTGGCCGTGCTCCAGTCGCCCGTCGTCGCCTACCGCGGCGAGATCGTGGCGGTCACGATCGCGGAGACCCTCGAGACGGCCCGGCAGGCGGCGGAGCTCGTCCGGGTGGACTACGACTCCGCACCGCACGACGTCGTCCTGCGTCCCGACCATCCCGAGCTCTACCGGCCGGAGAAGGTGAACCCCAACTTCCCGACCGACACCGAGGAGGGCGACGTCGACGCCGCGCTGGGCGCCGCGGCGGTGAGGGTCGACGAGACGTACACGACGCCCACCGAGCACAACAACGCGATGGAGCCCCACGCGACGATCGCCCTCTGGGAGGGCGACGGGCTCACCCTGTACGACTCGAACCAGGGTGCCTGGAACGTGGCGCAGGCGATCGCCAAGGTGTTCGCGATCGACGCCGAGCGCGTGCACGTGATCGCGCCGCACGTCGGCGGCGGGTTCGGCTCGAAGGGGACGCCGCGGCCGCACGTCGTCCTGGCCGCCCTGTGCGCCCGCCACGTCGGCCGGCCGGTCAAGCTGGCGGTGACCCGCCAGCAGATGTTCACGCTCACCGGCTACCGCACGCCGACGATCCAGCGGATACGCCTCGGCGCCGGCCGCGACGGCCGCCTCCAGGCGATCGCCCACGACGTCATCGAGCAGACCTCGACCGTGCAGGAGTTCGCCGAGCAGACGGCCGTCGTCACGCGGATGCTCTACGCCTCGCCGGCCCGGCGGACGACGCACCGGCTGGTCGCGCTCGACGTGCCGACGCCCTCCTGGATGCGCGCGCCGGGCGAGTGCCCGGGCATGTTCGCGCTCGAGTCGGCCATGGACGAGCTGGCCGTCGCCTGCGAGCTCGACCCGATCGAGCTGCGGATCCGAAACGAGCCGGAGATCGACCCGGAGTCCGGGAATCCGTTCTCGACCCGAAACCTGGTCGAGTGCCTGCGCCAGGGCGCTGAGCGCTTCGGCTGGGACGGCCGGCGCGAGCCGGGCGGCCGCCGCGACGGCCGCTGGCTCGTCGGCATGGGCGTCGCATCGTCCACCTATCCCGCCCGCCGGGTCGGATCGACCGCCCACGGGACGGCCGAGGACGACGGTACGTTCACCATCCGGATCACCGCCGCGGACATCGGCACCGGCGCCCGCACCGTCCTCACCCAGATCGCCGCGGATGCGCTCGAGGTGCCGCTCGACCGCGTGCGCGTCGTGATCGGCGACAGCGAGTCCGGCCAGGCGATGCTCGCCGGCGGCTCGATGGGCACCACCTCGTGGGGAACGGCGATCGTGAAGGCGTGCGAGCGGCTGCGGGCCGGCGAGCCCGAGGTGCACGTGGACACCGGCAAGGACGACGACCCCGGCAAGGAGTTCGCCCGCCACGCGTTCGGCGCCCAGTTCATCGAGGCGCGGGTCGACCCGGCCACGGGCGAGGTGCGCATCCCGCGGGCGCTCGGCATGTTCGCGTGCGGCAGGATCATCAACCCGCGCACGGCCCGGTCGCAGTTCCTGGGCGGCATGACCATGGGGATGTCGATGGCGCTGTTCGAGGAGACGGTCGTCGACCCGGCGCTGGGCGCGTTCGTGAACCACGACCTGGCCCAGTACCACGTGCCCACGAACGCGGACGTCGGCGAGATCGACGTCGGCTGGGTCGACGAGGAGGATCTGCGCGTCAACCCGATGGGCTCGAAGGGCATCGGCGAGATCGGCATCGTCGGCACGGCCGCCGCCGTCGCGAACGCGATCTACGCCGCCACCGGCGTGCGCTTCCGCGACCTGCCGATCACCCCCGCGCGCATCCTCTCCCGCCAGTAGGGGTCAGACACCGTCTGGCGGGGTCAGGCCGCCTGGTCGTGCTCGCGCGCGGCCAGCCAGGCTTCCAGCTCGCCCGCCGGCACGGGGCGGGTGAGGTAGTAGCCCTGCGCGGAGGTGCAGCCGAGCCGGCGCAGCTCCGTCCAGACCCGCTCGCTCTCGACGCCCTCGGCGACCACCGAGAGGCCGAGGTTCCGGCCCAGGTCGATCGTCGAGCGCACGATCACGGCGTCGTCCTCGCAGCCGTCCATGTTCATCACGAACGAGCGGTCGATCTTGATCTCGCTGATCGGGAGGCGGCGGAGGGACGCGAGCGACGACGAGTAGCCGGTGCCGAAGTCGTCGATCGAGATGCGGATGCCGAGGCCCGACAGCCGGTCGAGCGCAGACTTGGTGCGGGCGCCGTCGCTCAGCATCGTCGTCTCGGTGATCTCGAGCTCGAGCAGCGCGGGCGGCAGGCCGGCCTCGGTCAGCAGCCGCTCGACCTGGTCGGGGAACTCGACGTCGAGCAGGTTGCGCGCCGACAGGTTCACCGACACGGCCAGCTCGAGCCCGGCCAGCTGCCATTCGCGGGCCTGGCGCACGGCCTCCTCGAGCACGTGGCGGGTGAGCGGCCGGATCAGGCCGGTCTCCTGGGCGAGCGGGATGAAGGCGTCGGGGAAGACCAGGCCGCGCTCGGGGTGATTCCAGCGCACGAGCGCCTCGACCGAGTCGACGACGCCGCTCGCCAGGCGCGCCTTGGGCTGGTAGTGCAGCACGAGCTCGCGCCGGCGCAGGCCGCGCCGCAGCTCCGCGATCAGCGCGAGGCGCGACGGGTCGCTGCGGTTGTCGGCCTCGTCGTAGAGCGCGAACGGCAGGTCGGAGCGCTTGGCGGCGTACATGGCGACGTCGGCGTGGCGCAGCAGGGTCTCGACGTCGCGGCCATGCTCGGGGAAGGCGGCGACGCCCATCGAGGCCGAGATCGCGAGCGGCACGTCGTGGAACATGATCGGCGCCTCGATCGCCTCGCGGACGAGGTCGAGCACGGTCTCGAGGCCGGCCGTCCCGGTGGGCGCCCGGAGCAGGAGGCCGAACTCGTCGCCGCCCAGGCGGGCGACCATGTCGGAGGTGCGCAGGGCGCCCTCGACCCGGCGCGCGACCTCGACGAGGAGCGCGTCGCCGGCGTGGTGGCCCATCGAGTCGTTGATCTCCTTGAAGCGGTCGAGATCCATGATCACGACCGCGAAGCCGCCCTCGGCCTCGCCGTCCGCGACCGCGTGGGCGATCCGCTGGCGGAAGAGCGTGCGGTTGGGCAGGTCGGTGAGCGCGTCGTGGACGGCCTGGTACTCGCTCAGCTCCGACTGGGCGACCAGCGCGGCGTAGCTGACGGCGGCCGACAGGATCACCGAGACCATCTCCATCGTCTGCCGGTTGCGCTCGTCGAGGCGCGTCTCCGAGGCGCCGAGCACGCTGAGCGCGCCGATGACCTGCTCGCCCTGGAAGAGCGGCACGCAGATCAGTGACTCGCTCTTGCGGTCGGAGATGAGGAGCGGGACGCGGCCCTCGATCGCGGCCCGGGCCACGGTCTCGCGCAGCGGCCGCCGCCGCCCCACCAGGCCGGCGCTGATCCCGGAGGCGGCCCGGGTCAGGAGCTCGTCGCCGTCGACCAGGCTGACCATCGCGCCGTCCGCCCCGGTGAGTGCCTGCGAGCGGGCCAGCACGAGCTCCATCACGGCCTCGACGTTCGAGCCGGCGGCGGCGATGTCGCGCTGCGTCTCGACGATCAGGGCGAGCAGCGAGCGGTCGTCCTCCTCGCCGGTGCCGGGCGCGCCCGCACGTGCGCGCACACGCGGGATTGCAGCGAAAAGCCGGCGAAGGCCCGACGACATGGGTCACTAGTCGGCGGTCTGCGCCGCGACCCTTAGGGCGAGTTCTGCGCGCCGCCCGGCTGCGGTAGGGTGGCGCGATGCGGGACGTCGGCATCGGACTGATCGGCTCGGGTTTCATCGCCGAGGCCCACTTCGAGGGGTTCTCGCATGTCCCGGCCGCGGCCGTGCGGGGCGTCGCCTCGCCCACGCCGGGGAACGCCGCCCGCTTCGCCGCGAAGCGCGGCATCCCCCGCCACCACACCGACTACCGGGCGCTGATCGAGCAGCCGGACGTCGACGTCGTCTGCATCGGGGCGCCGAACGACCTGCACCGCGACATCTGCGTCGCGGCCGCGTCCGCCGGCAAGCACGTGATCTGCGAGAAGCCGCTGGCCACCACCCGCGATGACGCGGCCATGCTCGCCGACCTGGCGCGGCGCAGCGCGGCCGTGACCGCCGTCCCGTTCGTATACCGGTACTACCCGACCGTGCGCGAGGCACGGGCCAGGATCGCGGCGGACGAGGCCGGCCGCCTGCACTTCCTGCACGGCTCCTACCTCCAGGACTGGCTGGCCCTGGTCGGCGACACCAACTGGCGGGTCGACCCGGCTCACGGCGGCGCCTCCCGCGCGTTCGGC